>CAOQNC010000025.1 GCA_948511255.1 uncultured Candidatus Saccharibacteria bacterium
GTCCACCCCAGCTTCACCGCAAACCACCACCCCATCAAAAGCCCCAGCGCCGTAATCATCGCAAATTTCACCGGCGCCCTAAGCCCCGCCGCGCCGCGTCCGTCCCCAAACACATTAATCACATCATCAATAAACCCAACAATACTTCCCCCGAGAAACCCGACCAGCGGCAGCCACGTCTGCTCCCGGTTCATATTACAAATCGTCGTCACCAAAACCACCGCCACCACCCCAACCATCCCCGCCATCGTCGGGAAATGCCGTTGAAACTTTTTCGCGTGCAACTTCGTCATCACCGGCAGTTTTTCCCCGGTCAAAGTCTCTTTTTTCTGCTTCTTCCAAAAGTGATACTTATACGCAAAAAAGGTATAAATCGGTGTCAAAAAAGTCGCCAAGAAAAACGCCGACAGCGCCAGAAGTAATCCGTAAAAAGCCTCATTATTCAGTGTATCTGCCATAATATATACTATATATTATATCACAGATTGCCCCTAGACAACATTCGAAAGAACTTTTGCTAAACTCTTTCAGAATGAAGCCAGCGGGGCAGTAATCAGATGTGTTATATATGATGAGTGGGGATTTTGGTTTTTGTGAGGAGATCCGGAGTCACGACGAGGACGAGCGTGACGACCCCACAACGGCGGGCGTCGTCAACGCGCTCCGAACGAAGACCAAAATCTCCACTCATCAGAAATACCTATTCCTTGATTACTGCCCTGCTGGCTTCACCCGTAAATAATCCTGCACATAATTCTTAATCGCCGTGAATGTCGGCAACGCATGGTTCTGCCCATCCGCCAACTTATTTTCCTCCCAAATTCTCACCATAATCACATACTCCGGCAACTCTCCCTCCGTGCCGCCCGCCCCCACATAAGTCGCCCAAGTCTCGTCAAACGAATACACGCCATCCTTAATCACCTGCGCCGTTCCCGTCTTCCCGCCGACATAAAACCCTTCCGGATCCGTCCCGTTCGCCCGCCACGCGCGTCGCGTCCCATACATCAGTTCCCGAACCATCTCGCTCGTCTTCGCCGACACCGTCTGCCGCACCGGCTCCGGATCTTCATTCTTCACAAATTCCCCGTTCACCATCTTCCCCGCCACCACCGTCGGCGTATAATAATACCCGCCGTTCACGACCGACGCAATCGCCGCCGCGACCTGTATCATCGTCGTCTGCATATTCTGCCCGAACGTCATGTTTGCATATGTCGACGCCACCCCATATTCCACCTCATCCGGCGACAAAACCAGCCCCGTCGACTCAATCAGCTCAATCCCCGTCGCCTGCCCCAGTCCAAAGTGATTGTAATAATAATCATACAACCGTTCCTCGCCCTGCCGCGTAATTTCCGTCTCGCTCCCACCCAGCCATCTCAATACCTGCGTCGACGCCGTATTCAAAGAATAGTTAAACGCCATCTGAATCGTCTGCTGCCCGAGCAAAAACGATTCCTGGCTCGCATTCCGAATCGGCCAGCCGTCCACCGTCGTTTCCCCATAATTCGTCCACATCGTCTCCGGCGTAATCAGCCCATATTCCATCCCCGTCGCGAACGTAAAAGTCTTACACACGCTCGCCGGCTCGAAGGCCTCCTCGACCACATGATTAATATACGCCGCCGCGCTCGTCACATTTCCATAATTTGCCGGATCATACCCCGGATAATCCGCCATCGCCATCACCCGCCCCGAATTCGGATCCAAAACCACCGCGCTCACGTTCGCAAACCCCAGCTCCTTCGACTTCTGCTCCAGAATCTTCTCAATATTATATTGCATATTCCGGTCAATCGTCAGTACCACGTCTTCCCCATCCACCGCCGGAGTTTTAATATTATCATTCCCGATCGACAGCGCCACATTGTTAATATCTTTCACCGTTCGAAGCAGTCCGTCCTTCCCCGACAAGATCTCATTCAACGCCCCCTCAACCCCATACTGCCCAATCCCGTCCGCATTCACGAACCCGAGCAGCGTCGACGCCAAAGTTCCCTCCGGGTACACCCGCTTCGTGCTCGCCTGAAGCCACACCCCCGCAAGCCCCGCCTCCGCAACCTGCTCCGCCGCTCTCCGCTCAACATTCTTCCCTACAATATAATACCGCCGCGACTTGTCCGCAAACACGTCGCTCCACTCCGCCACCCGCTTGTCCCCCAAAATCCCCGTCAGCTTCGCCTCCGCTTCCGCCTGATCCGTCACCATCGGGTCCACAATCACCGTATACACCGTCGCATTCATCACCACCGCCACCGGCTCATCCCCGTCCATCATATAAATCTCCCCCCGCTCCGCCTTCAAAACATTCTGCAAAGTCTGCTGCGCCGCCGCCTTCTCCACCCACTCATCATGTTGCACAATCTGAATAAAAAACAGCCGCACCAGAATCACCCCCATCACCGCCAGCAACCCCAACCTCAGCAACTTATTTCTGTTCATGCTTATATTATAGCATAACTTCTTCACAATCTAACTCACTTATGCTATAATAAAACCAAGATGAAGGTCATCTTAGGTGCTCGTAACTCGGGATTTCGACTACGATGTCATCCTTCTCGGCGAACTCCGCCCACGCAGCGCACCGAGAGAAGACACAACGCTTGACTTCGACCAAAATCCTGGCCGCAAGAATTACCGCTTGGCATATCGTAGCGTGCGAGCCATAGTCGGGAACTTCACTCAAAAATCTCGCTCAGCCTCCGCTGGGCTAGATTTTTTATAAAAGTGGTATTTCATTAGCCTCATCCAATGTTTCCAAATCCGTTCCAACTCCACCGGTGCAACTTCATCAATAAAATCCCCCACCCTTAAAATATCGATCGGCCGCGTCTGTTCCAACGCCAAACTTTCCAGTTTTCCCGTCACAATAACTTCATGATATCCACGTCGATTATGTACACGAGACGTCACCGGGACAGCCATCACCATTCTCTGATTTATTTTCTCCAAGATCAAAACTGGTCGCACAAATCGCTCACCTTTTCCCGCCAACTCCGAACCAATCGACGCACCCAGGCCCGCCCAATAAATTGCCCGGTTTTTACATCACGTCGCTCCCGTTTTTCTATTTCTTCCGCCACCTTCGCCCATCCCGCAAAATCCTTCCGATAACTTCCCATGCTCCCCAGCGTAGCATATTTCACTAACTTTTACCAAGCACAAGCACCATCCTCCCAGGCCATTTTCAAGCGCCTTCAAAAATCCGCCATTATACCACAAACCGCTCAAAACTTACAAGCACAAGCACGAAGAAAACTCAATGCGCAAAAATGGCGGCACTCCTACCGCCATTTCCGAAAAACGTTTCCAAAAACACTTTTCCGAAAAACATTCCAGAAAACGCAAAAACGAAGAAAAACACAAAAGCGCAAGAACCCTAAATCCCCGACACCGCCAATCCCCAAGTCCCCACAGACTTCCTACTCCGCATACCCCCCGACCGTCGCGTCCGACATGCTCGCCGCGACCGTGCTGTTCTCTGACGCCGCAATCGAAGTCAACCGCGCCTTCTCGACCGCGAGATCTTCCTTCTTCGCCTGCAAATCCGAAATCTCACTCTCAATTTCCGAAAGTTGATAATCATAGTTCGTCGCCTGCGTTCCCTGCGCGACATAAATTAGCCCCACAATCAGAACCAAAAGCCCCACAATCGCTGCATTCGAAATCGAACCCAAAGTCTTCGGCGTATGCCGCACTGTATTATAATTCCTTGACCAGCCGTTCGCGCCCATCGCCTGCCGCGTCATATTCGACGCCGCCAAAGATGCCGACCGAGACGCCGCCCGTCGCGATGTATAAGTCTGTTGCTTCATCGCCTACCCCCGCGAACTTCGGCAAACCCGCACGCCCCGAAGCTCCTGTATCCCCCGCCGTTCCCGGCCAATTTTATTTGTTTCATTTTTCCTCGCATTTTTATTTTTGTATAATTTCATCACAACTTACGCCCGCAAGCCGTCACTTATCAGCATAAGTCACAACTCGCGACCGCAAATCAATTCTTAGACCGAGGAGGTTGCGCGACAGAGCCATAAGTAATCGCACACTCCCCGGGAAGGTCATGTATTTGGAAACACTCCGGTTTTTAACTCTATAAAACCATTTTCCATGATCAGGTCGCCCCGACCATTTTCCGCGGCCAGGTCATCCTGGCCATTTTTGGTGAGCCCTTCGGCCCATGTCGCGAGATGTTCACGCTGTCAGATACCTCCTCCGCGCCCGCCGCCTAAACGCCGTAGCGCGTCAGATTCCGCCTGAACATCCCGTGGATTTCGAAACGTCATTTTGATAAAGAACATTTCACATAAAACCAACCCGCCAGCGGCAAAATGCAACTTTCTAGATGCGTTGGGATAGCCGAAACCATCCCAACGCTCACCGCAGGCAATGCTCTTTCGAGCCAGAAACGGCTACCGCAGGCAATGTAGATTGATTTGTATCGCAGACCGGACGAACCAGCCCGCTATATTTTATGGTGGCAGAGCCAACCCAGACCAAGACCTCAGCCAAAGCATCCGTCGAGCCCTAGATCGACCCGCCCATGAATAACTAGCTTTCGCTAATTATTTACCGAAGTTAACCTTAACCTTCTGTGCGCGAGAACGGTTACTGGTTACAATAATTTGACGTGGCATAATTTTGCCTCCTTTTTGTTATTTTGTTTTTATTTTTATCAATTCCAAGCCCGCGGAAACGCCAACCTCTCGCCGCCGAACTCTAAGCATCTTTCGCTTACAGTCTAACAGCAGCTCGAAGTTTCGCGCTCCTCGCTCTTGGGTTGATAAACAACTCCTCATTTTCCGCAACCACCGGTTTCCGTGTCAGCACCTTCAACAATGATTCCTCGCCATGCGCCGAAGCTTCCTTCAGGTAATCCTTCACCAACCGATCTTCGAGACTATGAAAAGTAATCATCGCGACTCGCCCGCCCGGCTTCAAAATCCGTGGTAATAGTGGCAAAGTCCGCTCAATCTCTCCTAGCTCGTCATTCACGGCTATCCGAATCGCCTGGAAAATCCGCGTCGCCGGGTGCACTTTTCCGTGCCGCCCAAACTTCGCCAGCGCCTCGCCCAGTTGCTTCGTCGACGTCCACGGTCTCCCGTGCACAATCGTCCGAGCCACCAGCTTCGCAAAGCCCGGTTTCTCCTCGCCATATTTCTCCAAAATCTCCGCCAGATCCGCCTCGCGCCATTTATTCACGATTCGATCCGCCGTCAAATCCTGGGTCTGGTCCATCCTCATATCGAGCGGCCCATCCTTCGCGAAAGAAAACCCTCTTTCTGCTCTATCCAGTTGCGGGGAAGACACTCCAAAATCCATCAATATCATATCATAGGCGTTTCCACACTCAATTTCCTGTAGCACCGCATTATAAAAGTTTAAGTTCACGATTCTCACCGGGTGACTCGCAAATTTCTCCCGTAGAATCTTCACCGCGTTCTCGTCTCGATCGACCAGCGTCGCTCCCTTATAATTCTGTGTTACATCCAAAATCTCGCTCGCGTGTCCCGCATACCCCGCCGTCAGGTCAAGATAACTCTCGCCTTCCTTCGGTTGCAAAACCTCGAGCACCTCTGATAATAATACAGGTTTATGAAGTTCTTCCATGTTATAATTATACACTACGCGTTCGACTTTCGCCACTTCCGCGCACCTCCCGGCAAAAACCGTTCAGTCGCATAACCATAACTTTTACTTTTGTTTGAAACCGTTCAACTAGAAATTTCCGCGTTTTTGTGTTTTTCGTTTCTTTTTGTTTGAGTTATACACTTAATCTACTACAATTTCGGCCTGCCGAAGCAAACCACGCATTGTAGCCGTTGAGAGACTTATTGTGTATATGTTGAGTGGTTGGTCCACATTGAAAATGTCGACCGATAGAGTTAATTGGGAGGTGTTTGTTGGATGTGCGTATTGGTTTCGGTTTCGCGTATCCTAAACGCGCGCAAAAACTCCTAGTTGGCCGGTTTCAAACTTTGTTAATCTACTTACCTTCTTTAGATAACGATTTTGTGGTTGTTTTCGCCCGCAGTAAGTGTTTATTTCGAATCTTCAGTTTTCCTGAATTGTTTATTTTCGTTTTATTTCACTTGTTTGTGTGGGTGTTCGTCCACTGATTTAAGTTTAACCGACTTTTTCCAAAAACACAAGCCCATTTTCCAAACTTTTTTCAACATCCCCTTCCCACTTTTCCACAGCCCGCGCTTATTTTCCCTATTCCAACAGATACCAAACTTTTCCACACTCCCCGCTCCCGCCATGTGGAAAACCGCCACCAACCGAACAGCAGAAGGCGCCCTCCTTCGAGGACGCCTCTGGCAAAAAACATAAGATCAGTCCATCTCACTGAGCAGCTCCAGACTCTCCCAGAGCTCTTCCGGAATACCCCTCAGCTTCATCATTTCCCGGTTTACCAGCTCGTCATCGTTCAAAACGACGTTCAGTTTCACCTGCGGAATCACCGGCTTCCGGCTCATGCCATTATGACCATCGATGATCAACCCCACCTCATGCTCGCAGTCATAATATGCGTTCACGCACAGTCCCAGCAGCTCCTTCGCGCCCGCAAAGCCATCCATCTCCGGCTCCGGTCGCGTCGTGCTGACGTCAATCACTCTCGCCATGAGGTTTACCAGCTCGCAGTTCTCCGAACGCACTTGATCGTTGCCGATCTCGCCCGGCTTTAACGTGCATTGCGCCGGCTCTGTCCAGGCCTGTCTGAACGGACCGTCGCCCACGGCGACATACTTCTGGACGGAAACACTCACCGTCTCCCGCCTCCGAATCGCGTTCGCCCAAGTGGCCACATCCGGCACCTCAGTCATCACATACAGTCTGTCAAACAATTTCTTCACGCACCTTTCTCAATTTTTGCTCACAAGGAAACTATTGCCGAATTATATAAGATTTTCGACAATCCAAACGCAGGTGGTATCTTTCAACCCCTTACTCCTCCATTCTAGCACACATTTCATTTTTTGTCAAGCATGGGCTCAAAAGCCCTCAAAACTGCCGCCGACAGAGGTCATTCTCGCCCTTCCCCGCCACCATTCGCCAAAACCCGAACATCACCACCTCCACCCGAACAAACTTCCATTTTCCCGAACATTCCCCGCCAAACCCGAACACTCATGTCAAAATCCGAACATTCCTCTTCCCATTCCCTCCCAAATATTTTATAACTCCAATTTTTCTCATGCTATAGATCTTGCAGCACTATCATAAACATTTCTTAATCAACCCCTTCCCTTTTCTCCCCTCTTACGCTATAATGATACAAAATGAGGAGGTAATATATGGATAATTCCGACAATTCAGTCGATCAGAACACCGCGGCCGCTGCCGCCGAACAAACCGAGCAAACTTCGCCAGCCACAGACGAAGCCCAGACTAACGCCGACATTCTCGCCGCCCAAGCCGCTCAAACCCAGGCCGAATCCGCCGAGGCTGAAGCCACCGAACCTAACAACGCCGATGACGACGAGCCCGTCGACCTCTCCCAGGGCGCCAACACCACCGACGCCGCCCGCACCGATGACGACGATATGGACGACCGCGAATATCGCCGCGCCGAAGATTCCTTCGATGTTTTTCATTGGGCAAACGAAGTCGACGAAATTAAAAACAACGTCTCCGTCGAGCTTTTCCTCTTCAACAAAAACTACACCCCCTTCCGTGTCCGCTATTCCGATACTCTCACCGCCTCCGTTAAAGCAATGTTCATGCAAGAAGCCACCGGCTTCATCATCAAAGAAGCTGACAAAGGCCTCGAGTGCCGCGAATACGAAAAATCCGACGGCGAAGATAAGGTCATCTACCGCACGAAACTCAGCAACGTCGGCCGCGCCGAGACCCTCATCCACCTCATCGAACACGAATATCGCAACATTGACTCCTATACCGACCACGTCGACGAGTTCAAAAAGGTGAAAGGCATCCTCGCGAAGTTCTCCTACCCTGGCAACGACGGCGAAACAAAAGTCTTCTACATCGCGAAAGCCATCTCCCCCAGCTCCGCTCTCAAAGGCGGCACTTCATGGGAGCTGAATGGTGAGAGCTTCGAACCCTTCTCCGCCGAAGTCGCCCTCAAAATGCCCGACGACAACCAAGTCGCTATCATCGACGGCACTATCGTCATTTTCAACCAATCAAAGTTCGAGAACCTCTTCCAATACGATTACAAATCCCAGGTCATTGCCGACTCCAAGGCCAAGGAAATCACCGACAAATACAAACTTTCCTTCGCCGAAGGCCTCACTCTTAATTCCCTCCTCCAGGACCGCAAGCCCCTCGTGAAGAAACTCCAATCTCTCGACATCGCCGCCGAAATGCCCCAAGACAAACTCATTGACTACGCCGACGAAATGCAACTCGAACTCATGACCGACGACGACGGTTCAATCATCATCATGGACGACAAAGACCTCACCATGTTTGTCAACCTCCTCTCCGAAGACTACTTCGTCTCCCCAGTCAACGGCCGCCGCTACGAGATCAAGTCCAAGAAACTCCTCTCCGACCCCGAGGGAGAACCGCCCCGAGGCGCGTAGGAATTGAGCGAAGACTTTAAGTTTTACTTAAAGTCTTCCGAAATGACACCCGCGCACGAAGCGAACGCAGTAAGCGCTGGATAATAAAAATCTGCCCCGTCACCGGGGCATTTTTTCTAGCTTAAATAACCGCCGCCAACAGTCTACCCAGCCGCCGGCAACAAAAACTGCTGCATCTCGCCATTAAGAATCTGGAAATACGCCTGCATCGTAAAAGCCTTCTGCCCCAGCATCGAAAGAATCGTAAACAAGTCCGTCCTAAGCGCTTCGACCGATTCATTCTCGTCCATCTCCGCCTCAATCTTCAAAAACGGCCCTTGCACGCCTTCAACTTCATCCAAATAAATCACCGTCCGGTTGTCGAGCCAAACTTCCCGCCGTTGCCGGCTCACTTCCGCCGCCTTCCGAAACCCCAGCTGGTGAATCATCCCCGTCGCTTCAGTGTAATCTCCGACCCGCGTAAAGTTCACATAA
>CAOQNC010000026.1 GCA_948511255.1 uncultured Candidatus Saccharibacteria bacterium
TTCTTGGGGTTTTTCGTAATTATGGAGGTGGCCGGAGCCGGGGATGAATTCGAGTTCGGCGCTAATTTCTTTGGCGAGAGTCTCAGTATTACTTTTGTTGACGATGCGATCAGATTCGCCGGCAAGAAAAAGAGTGTCTTTCTTGAACGGGAAGTCGGCGACGGAATATTGAGCGGAAAACTTCGCGGATGCATAGACTTCGCGGGCACGCGGGACTTGGTCGCCGCTACATTGATTGGTGATTTTGAGAGCTTCTTTGAAGAGTTTGTGGTCGTGTGGGACGAAGAGGAAGCGGGTGGTGACATAGTCGGTGACTAGGCGAGGTAGACCGGCTGAGAGCGGGACGAGCGGAGCCACGAGCCGGGTGGTGCGAGCGGAGATTGGCGAAAGGAGAATGAGTCTCTCATGAATCAGATCCGGCTTAGTATGAGCGACGGCGGCTGCGACGATAGACCCCATGGAGTGGCCGATGAGGATGGGCTGGTGGATTTCGTGCGAATCAATAAAACCATGAAGATATGAAACATAGGCTTCGGGTGTGTATTCGGGGAGCGTGGCGCCGCTGAAAGGCGGGATTGGCGGCACAAAAACTTCATAGCCGGCCTCGCGGATGATGCGAGCGACTTCTTTTAGACCAAGCGGTGAGCCACGGAAGCCATGGAGTAGGATGATACTAGGTTTTGTGGAAGATGACGGGTCTTTGTCGGACATCGGAATAAGTTTTAATTAGGCTGCGGCGTCTTCTTGGTTCTGGCTGTCAGTATTCTCGTCGTCGGCATCTTCGGTTTCCGCGTTAGCTTCGGCGAGGGCGCGTTTAATGGCGGCACGGTCGAAACCGATGATGCGTTCGCCGTTAATTTCGGTAACAGGAACGGCGGTGATGCCAGGCATGGTGGTTGCATCAATTTCCTGGTATTTAATTCCCTGTTGTTCCAGCCAGTCCATAAGGGCATGGCAGTAAATACAAGTTTTAGTGGTGTATACTTTGATCATAATTCTATTATAACATAGTTATAATAGAATTATGCTGCAGCTCGTATCACCAAAAGATTAAAATCTTTTGTATAGATACTTCGCGCAGTTCATATTTTTATTATATCACAATTCGAGTTTCTTGGCGGCGTCGAGCTGAGGGTCGCGGCCCATGTTGGTATCATCGTAAGTTAGTTCGACTTCAATATCGGGCGTGATACCTTCACCATTAATGCTGGAGCCGTTCGGGGTGTACCAGCGGGCGGTAGTGACTTTGAGGAGGCTGCCTTTCGAGAGGTCGAAGAGGGTTTGGACGACGCCTTTGCCGAAGGTGGTCTCGCCGAGAATCGTGGCCTTTTTGTAATCTTTGAGCGCGCCGGCGACGATTTCGGAGGCGGAAGCGGTGCTGCCGTTGACGAGGACGATGGTCGGGATGTCGGCGAGTTTCGCTTGGCCGCGGTTGGCGTAAGTCGTGTCGTGGGTGATACCGTTAGTTTTTTGAACGAGGACGACGTCTCCGTCAACCCAGAGGGAGAGGAGATCTTTCGCAGCGGAGACATATCCGCCGCCGTTGTTGCGGAGATCGAGGATGACTTTCTTGACATTATGTTTCGGGAATTCGTCAGCTACTATCTTCTGGACAAGAGTGCCGGTGTTGCTATCGAAACGAGTGACGGTAATAATGGCGGTCGAGCCGTCGTAAGTGGCGTAGGCGGAGACATTGTTGATAGTCTCGCGAGTAAGCTCAAAGGATTTTTCTTCGCCATCGCGGACGACAGTAAGTTTGACCGTAGTTCCGGCGGCGCCACGTAGCTTCGAGGCGATAACATCAGAACCTTCGGCGTAGACTTCTTCGTCGTCAATCTTATAGATGATGTCGCCAGCTTTTATGCCAGCTTTACCAGCGGGGTTGTCGGGAAGGGTGCGGAGGACGCGGACATAGCCGTCGCGGAGCGCCATTTCGATACCGATGCCGGCGCCGACGTCGCCGTGGAGAGAGGCTTCGTATTCTTTAGCTTCTTTCGGCGTCATGTAGGCGGTATAAACGTCGCCAACAGCGGCGGCAATCCCCTTTTTTGCGCCTTCGATGATTTCTTCTTTGCTGACTTCGCCGTCATAATTTTGGACGAGGGTTGAGTAGACTTCGTCAAGAGCGGACCAGTCGTTCGCAGTTGTCGTTTTGACGCCGAGATAAGGTAAGAAAGTTGAGGAGATATTATTCCAGTTGATGCCGACAAAGAGCCCGATGATTAAGGTGACTGCGCCGGTGATGATTGCGCCGCCGAGGCTAACTTGTCGTTCTTCCCATTTTTTAGACATATATATTATTATACTACGTTTTCGGGATAATTTTGGTGTATAGAAAAAGTGTTGTAAAAATTACAACACTTTTTATCGAGGCTATGTGAGGGTTACCAGAGACGCTGGTCGAGGTGGATGTAGCGGTAGAGGGCAGGGTTGACGTTGTAACGGGCGCCGAAGTCACCAGGGAGATGGCTCTTTGAGCTAGCACTGTTGTTATATTCGGTGAGGTTAATAGTGCCGTTGGCGTTGATACTTTCAACCCACATAACATGTCCGTAAATACCGGATGTGCTGTATGCGATAGTGTGCGGAGCGGGAGTATCGTTCACGACGTAGCCGGCGCGCTGAGCGCTGTAGCCCCAGCTTTTGGCGTCGCCCCAAGATGAGATATAGATGCCGAAGTATTCCTGTGCTTTCCAGCCGGCGTAGCTGGTGCATTGGCAGACATAGCCGCCGACGACGATGTACCCGACGTTGTCCTGAGGGCAGCGATGCGCCCAGGGGTAAGAGTTGTAGCCTTCGCCGACGACGCCGCCATTGTTGTATTGGGCGATTTCGGCAGCAATTTCTTTTTGCATGGTTTCGCGGGCGGCGGCAGCGTCGCGTTCGTAGGCGGCGGAATCGTTTTCGTAGCGAGCAATAAGTGCTTGCTGTTCGTTGCGGCGATTAGAAATCTCGGTGCGCGTGGCTTCGGCGCTAGCAATTAAAGCATCGACGCTGGATTTTTGACGTTCGAGTTCTTCTTTGAGGGTTTTGATAGCTTCAGCGGAAGTGGTGACTTGGGTCTTGGCGTTGGTCTGGCGGGTTTGGCGTTCGGCGAGGTCGCCAAGAGAGTTGCTACTAGCGAGGACTAAAATTGCGTCAGGCTCTTCGTCAAAGTGCATATCGACGAGGAGCTTTGCGAGGGCGGATTGCTGGAGATTGAGCTTGGCTTCGTTCAAGATAATTTGGGCTTGGAGATCGTTTGCGATGGCCTGGTTCATGGAGATTTCGTCTTCAAGCATGGCGATTTCGGCGTTCAAACGATTGACTTCGTTCTCTAGGGTCTGAGCGCTAGCGGCGAGCTCGCGGGCGCGATTCGCGGAAGCGGTGGCGCGGTCGGAAGCCTCGCGGCAAGCCTGAGTAACGCAGCCAGCGGGGTAGGCCTGAACCTCTTCGCTAGTTTCAAAGATAAAAGATTCACTAATTAAAATTGCAGAAACTGCTGCGACGATAGCAATAACTTTGCGTAGACCAACAGTTTTATGTTTTCGACTTTTTTGGGAGTTTTTGTGAATAGCCATAGTTAATATATATCATGCTTACGCTAAAAAGTAAAGTTGTTTTCTACTTGAGGTACTTTTGCATGGCGAGGCGGGCGGAGACGGTGCCGATGAGGATGCCAACGCCAACGACGCCGAGATAGACAAGAACGAGTTTGCTGGTACCCATGAGGTCGGAAACGAGGCTAATGTCGATGCCGTATGAGGCGAGGTTGGGCGCGATAAAACGAAAGCCGATGTAGGCAAGCGTGCTGGCGAGAAGTCCGGAAATGATGCCGCTGATTTGGGCTTCAATGAGGAAGGGGCCACGGATGAAGCTAGTGTCGGCGCCGACAAGTTTCATCATGTAGATTTCTTCGCGGCGGGAGAAAATTGCCATGCGGATCGTGTTGAAAATGACGAGGACAGAGATGACGATGAAGATGGCGCCGAGAATGAGGCCGCCGTTTTTGGCGATGGTAGCCCAGGAGTTGATAGTTTGGATTTCGGCTTGGTTCGCGTCGTAAGTTGGCTCTTTGTCTTCGCTGAGGTTGGCTTGGAAAAGTTCGTTCGTCTCGACGATGTTGCGAATACTACTTAAATCGTTTGCATTATAAACCTTAATACGCATGGTGGCTGGCATGGTGCTAAGCATGGTCTGGTACATAGTTTCATCCTGGAAAGCGGCGAGAAGGTCAGCATTGTCTTTGTTCTCTTCGATTAGGGCGTCGAATTCATCTTGGGAACTGGCGATGTCGACGCTGCTGACGTTGCTGTCGGTGCGCATTTCGTCGGCCATAGTAGCGAGGACCTCTGGGTCGGTGCCAGGTTGAAAGAAGACGGTGATGTCGATTTTTTGTTGCATAGTTTCGGCGGTGGATGTTAGGATAAGACTGGCTCCGATGGTGACGAGGAGGATGACGAGCGTCACGGTCATGACGAGCGTTGCTGCGATAGAAAGCCAAATGTTGCGAGTGAAACTAGCGGCACCATATTTAACGATGCGGCTAGTGTTGCGGCCCCGACTAACGCTACTGTTTTCAACAAGAGTTTTGAGGTGTTCTTTTTGCTTCTCGCGAACAACTTTGCTTGGTTTTGACCTGTTTGTAAGTTCTTTCGACATATTCGACCTTTTAGGCTTAGATTACGCGTTTTTGTTTATTTTTGGGCAAGTTTTTGCGGCTCGCGACAGCTTGCTTGATGCTGGGGGCGGGTTTTAACTTGACGGTTTGACCGAGACTGAGATTACTGAGCTTTGGCGCAGCCTTGAGGGGTTTGCTAGCGGTATACCATTGATTGGCGGAGTCGCGGGCGTATTTTTTGGGCGGAGTGGCTGGTTTTTGCGGGGCTGGTTCGGGTTTGACTTGGGCCGGAGCTGGTTTGCTCTGGTTCTTTTGAGCTTTAGCGGGGTTATTAACGGATTTAGGAGCGGCCTTGGGATTAGATGGGATGGTGGAATGATTGGCTTTGTGATCGATTTTCATGGTGTATTGCAAGGAGGAAGTGAGGCGCTGGTTGTTCTTTGGACGACCATTCGGGCGACTATTTAGCGAGGCGACGCGCTGGATAATTGGCTGCTGGCTGATAATAAGCGGCTGTTCTGGCTCGGGAGCGACTTCTGGTTCGGGCGCGCTATCGAGGCGATAAACACCATGGTATTTTTGGTCGTCGACAATGCGACCAGCCTTTAAGGTGACGACGCGCTTGCCGAGGTCGTTGACGATATTTTCGTCATGCGTAGTTACGAGGAGGGTTGTGCCGAAATCGTTGATTTTTTGAAGAAGCTCGATGATTTCTTGGCGAGTGAGCTTGTCGAGATTGCCGGTCGGCTCGTCGGCAATTAGGATTTTTGGTTGGCGCGCAACAGAGCGAGCAATACTAACGCGCTGACGTTCCCCACCAGAGAGAGTGGTTGGGAATTTGTTGGCTTTGTTTTCGAGACCGACGAGATCGAGGACTTTTGGGACGGTTTTGTTGATTTCGCGGTTGCTCATGCCGGCAATTTCGAGAGCAAAAGCGACGTTCTCGAAAACGGTGCGAGTCGGGAGTAGCTTATAATCCTGAAAAACAACACCAAGACGACGGCGATAGTGCGGAATGTGGCGACGGCGAACATAATCGAGGTCGATGCCGCCGATGACGATTTTGCCAGAGTCGGGCTGCTCTTCCTTTGTGATCATTTTAATCAAAGTAGATTTACCAGCACCGGATTTGCCGACCAAAAAAACGAACTCATGCGGCTCGATATGGAGAGAAATATTATCGAGCGCCGGTTCCTCATCTCCTGGGTAGGTCTTAGTTACGCGGTCGAGCAAGATCATACTATTATAATACCACAAGAATTATCGAGCGGCAAGACGTTTGTGTTTATAAGTTCTAGACGGAGGTTTGCTCTAAGTAAGCGTCGATAAAGTCATCGAATTTGCCGTCAAGTACGGCGTCAGGGTCTTTGTTTTCGTATTTAGTGCGAGTATCTTTGACAAGTTTGTAGGGCTGGAGGACGTAGTTACGAATTTGCTGGCCCCATTTAGCGGATTCTCCGGCGCGGAGTTTGTCGATGCTTTCGGCGTGTTGTTCTTGCTGCATTTGGAGGAGTTTCCCGCGGAGAATCTCCATGGCATTTTCTTTGTTCTGGAGTTGGGAACGTTCATTCTGGATGGCGACGACGGTGCCGGTCGGGAGATGAGTAATGCGGACGGCGGAGTTGGTTGTGTTGACGCTTTGGCCGCCGTGACCGCCGGAATGATAGACGTCGATCCGTAGGTCTTTGTCGTCGATTTTTAGCTCATCGTTATTTTCGATAATTGGTAGGATTTCGACGAGGGCAAAGGAAGTCTGACGCAGGTTGTCGGCGTTGAAGGGCGAAAGTCTGACGAGGCGATGAACACCGTGCTCGCTTTTTAGAAGTCCGTAGGCGTTGACGCCAGAAATTTCATAGACGGCGGTTTTGATGCCGGCCTCTTCGCCGGTGGAGCGTTCGAGACAAGCGACTTTGAAATTTTTGCGTTCGGCCCAGCGCAGATACATACGTTCGAGCATGCTAGCCCAGTCCATAGCTTCGGTGCCGCCGACGCCGGAAGTGATGCGGAGAATGGCGTTGTTTTGGTCATATTTTCCGGTGAAGCGGAGAAGTTTTTTGAGTTCGGATAAGTTGTTTTCGAGGGCTTCGAGTTGTTCTTCGAGCTCTGAGTTTAAGTCGGGATCATCGAGGGAGATAAGTTCATTCAAGTCGTTCAGCTGAACTTTGAGTAATTTCCAGGGTTGTGTTGCGTCGCTCAAGCGGGCGAGCTTTTCGTTTTGGATGCGAGCATGAGTGGGGTTCAGCCAAACTTCTGGCTCGGCGACTTCGGCTTCGAGTTTTTCGATCCCGGTGAGCTTTTCGTCGAGTTTAAGTCTTTGCCAAGAATTGTCGAGTTCTTGTTGGAGATTTTCAAGGCGATTTTGGAGTGGGCTAGGCATGCTGGTCTTTCGAGGCGGCGTTTGGCGCTATGTTTTTAGTTTTGTCGGCAGGTTGTTTTTGGCTGGCGAGCTGATGAACAAGTTGTTTGTAAGCACGGCCTTTTTCTTGGAAGTTTTTGTAAAATTCGTAACTAGCGGCGGCGGGAGAGAGGAGGCAGATAGAGTTTTTCGCGGTGATTTTGGAAGCGAGGGCGACAGCTTCTTCTAGTGTGTCGACGAAATGCGTTTTCTGTGCGTCGAGCTGTTGGCCGATAGAATGGCCAGTCGAAGGCATGCAGATAAAATGATTAATATTGGAGTGTTTTAGAAAGTCGATGAAATCTGAGTAATCGATGCCGCGGTCGAGACCGCCGAAAATTAGCGTGTCAACATTGCCGAGACTTTTGATGGCGTTGATGGTCGCCGCTGGGATGGTTGCGATGACGTCGTTGTAATAAGTTATATTGTCGACGGTAGCGACTTTTTCAAGACGGTGTTCGAGGGGTTGGAAATTGTTGACGGCGGTCTGACTGATTTTAGGATCGAGACCAAGGAAATGCGCAATAGTGAGCGCAACCATAATGTTTTCGAGGTTATGCTGGCCGAGGAGATGGCGGTTGTTCGCAATATCGTAAAGCGGAGTTTCGTGGCAATAGACTTGTCCGTTTCGTAGTTCAACATTGGCGGTAATTTCTGGGTCTGTACTGATGCTGATAAGCTGAGCTGAGAAGCTATCGTTCAGCATGTGCTGCTGAAGAGCGGGGTTGTCGGCGCAATATACTGCAAGATCGTTTTTGGTCATGTGACGAAAAAGGTTGAGTTTTGACCAATGGTAGTGTTCGATGCTACCGGCGGCGTCGAGATGGTCTTCGAATAAGTTGAGGATGGCGCCGATGTGAGGAGAAGTTTTGATAAACTCGAGTTGGTGGCTCGACATTTCGAGGACGAGCAGGGTGTCGGAAGAGATGTGCTCGATTTCGTCAAAAATCGGGGTGCCGATATTGCCGAGGAGGCGCGAGTCGCGATTGTTCGCTTGGAGGATGGCGTAGACGAGACTAGAGGTAGTGCTTTTGCCTTTAGTACCGGTGATGCCGATGATGTTTTCGTGGTTTACTTCGAGGATAAGTTCGAGCTCGGAAGTGATTTTGTCTTGGAAATTTGAATAGTCGACATTTTTGAAACTGATGCCGGGAGATTTGAGGATTAAGTCATAGTCTTCGAGACGATCGAGGTAGTTCGGTCCGGAGATGAGGGTAAGGTTTTGGTCCTCCGTGAGGAGCGGGTGGGCTTTTAATTCGTTTTGGTCGGCGATGGTGATGTGTTGATTCGGAAGATGTCGGCGAATGAAGCGGTAGGTTGATTGCCCTTCTAGGCCAAAGCCAAGGATGAGGAGCTTTTTGTCTTCCAACTTAGAGATGATTTGTTGGACGATGGGTGAGGCGGACATTAGTTCAAGTCTCCTTTGGTCGGGATGTCGATGGATTTGTATTTAGCGAGGGTTTGCTTAATAATTTGCGCAAAGGCGGGTGGTAAGTTATTTTCGGAGTTGTAAGCGGTGATAATTTCGGAACCGGAAAGATCGCTGGCTGTGTTTTCCGTGTTGGGCGTATTTTCGGCGCAGCCGCAGCTTAAGGTAAAAGTGAGCGGATAATGATCTTTGTAATATTGGAGAAGATACGGGAGAGGGTTTTTGGCAGTTTCGGGTTGCCGAGTGTTTTCTTCGGCTTTTTGGATGGCAAGAGAAACGGCGAGGCGACATTCTTCGTAAGTGCCGACACATTCGAAAGGCTTGCGGTCAGCGTAGCCGAGAAGTTCGATGAAGGTCGGGAGGAGATTTTGATTCTCGTAAAGATCACGACCGAAAATGTCGATAAGTTCGTGGGTGTCGAGAAAGGCGCTAAGTATAATATATACGAAGAGACATTTTGGGCATTCGCCACACCAATTCCAGGT
>CAOQNC010000027.1 GCA_948511255.1 uncultured Candidatus Saccharibacteria bacterium
GTATTAAATACGTTGACGAAGTTATTCTTCGCAAGGCAGGAAAGGCAGGGAAGAAGTAATGAACACCGCATTTCGCGCAAAGCGCACTCGCGCTAAAATTCATGGCACTGCCGAGCGCCCACGCCTCAGCGTCCATATCAGCAACAAGCACATCACCGCCCAGATTATCGACGACGATAAAAGCACTACTCTCGTCTACGCTACCACCGTTGGCAGCAAAGCCACCGGCAGCAAGTCCGAGTTAGCCGCCAAAATCGGCAAAGAAATCGCCGACAAAGCCAAGAAAGCCAAAATCAAGGCTGTCGTCTTCGACCGTGGCGCAAAACTATATGCTGGCCGCATGTCTGCTCTCGCAGAAGCTGCTCGCAAGGAAGGATTGGAGTTCTAATGGCAGATTCTGACAAAACCGCACAGGTCGTCAACAAAGCCGGCACCCTCAAAATGAACGATAATGTCGCCGCCACTAAGGTCCAGAAAGACATCAATGGCCGCGCAATGGGTAACCGCCGTGGTGGTCGCCGTGATCGCAATCGCAATCAAGACGCCGCCCCGAAAGAGTTTGACACTGTCACTATTAACATTGATCGCGTTTCCCGCACCGTAAGTGGTGGTCGCCGCATGCGCTTCAAGGCTCTTGTCGCGATTGGCAACCACAAAAACAAAGTCGGTGTTGGTATCGCAAAAGCTGGCGACGTCACTAGCGCCGTCCAGAAAGCCACTACTAAGGCTAAGAAAAACATGATCGAATTCAACATGGATGGCGAAACTATCTGCCACGAAGTTGAAACTCGTTCGACTGGCGCTGACGTCTTGATGAAACCGGCCGCCCCTGGTACTGGTATCATCGCCGGCGGTGTTGTCCGAAGCATCATCGGCCTCACCGGCATCAAAAACTTGATTTCCAAGTCTCTTGGTAGCACCAACAAGGTCAACATCGCCTATGCCGTGATTGAAGGTTTGCGCGAGCAGACCCCACGCGACCAATGGGTTGGCAACGCCGGCAAAAAAGCCGCTGAACCGAAAAAGGCCGCTACTAAGAAATCCGCCGCAAAGAAGGAGGATAAATAAATGAAGTATAACGATCTACAGGTTAATCGCAATACGCGCCCAACCCGTGCTGGTCGTGGCATCTCTGCCGGCAAAGGTAAAACCGCCGGCCGTGGTACTAAGGGTCAAAAAGCCCGCACCGGTCACCGCAAAATGCCAGCCGGCTTCATGGGTGGTCAGCGCGCCATCATGCAAGCCATTCCGAAACTTAAAGGTTTCAAGAGTCTCCATGACAAAGCTGAAGTTGTTTATACCGACCGTTTGAATGATTTGAGCGGCAAAGTCGACAACTTCACTCTCGCTGACAAAGGTTTGATCAAAACCCCATACGCGAAGGTCAAAGTTATCTCTCGCGGCGAGTTGACGGCTAAAATCAGCCTCGAAACTCAATTCGTGAGCAAAACTGCGCTTGAAGCTATCAAAAAAGCTGGTGGCGACTTCAAAAAAGTTGCTGTCCCACAGCGCATCGCGACCAAAACCGAGGAATAAACTTCTCAAAACTAAAAATAGCCCTTTCACAGGGCTATTTTTTGTGCTACAATAGACGGAGTAAGAGTAGGGACTATGAATTTCAAGACTATTTTCAAATCATTGACCAATAAAGACATGCTGAAACGTATCCTGATTGTTGTCGGGCTATTAATTATCTATCGCTTCCTCGCGCATATTCCTGTGCCGATGGGCGAGCCAGCCACTTTCCAGGAAGCCGTCCAGAACTTCATCGAGAAGTCCGACTTCGGCAGTTTTCTTAACCTTATTTCTGGTGGCGGCTTAACAACTTTCTCCATCCTGCTTGTTGGTATCTCCCCATACATTACCGCTTCAATCGTCGTCCAGCTCGTCACGAAAGCCATCCCTCGCCTCGAAGAGCTTTCCCAAGACGGCGAAGCTGGTCGCCGCAAGATTCGCCAATGGACTCGCATCATCGACGTCCCTCTCGCTATCGTCGAATCTCTCGCCTATATCTTCATGCTCTATCAATCCGTCGTCGCCTCGAACACCGCTCTCGCCTACACCCCGACCGCGGCCGACTGGGCGCTTTCCGTGACCGCCATGGTTGCTGGATCCATGATTTTGATGTGGTTCGGCGAACTTATCACCGAGCAGGGAATCGGCAACGGCGTCTCGACTATTATCTTCGTTAGCATTATCTCTCAGCTCCCAACCACCCTCGCCAACCTCGGCACCGCCCTCTTCGATACTTCTGCCGGTTCGCTTTCGCTCTTCGGTTGGTTCAACCTCCCAGTCAACCCGGTCTACTTCTGGATTGTTCTTGGTTTCGCCGTCGCCATGCTTGTCGTAATCTATTTCCTCGTCAAACTCAACGAAGCCCAGCGCATCGTCACGATCAACTACGCTAAGCGCGTCCACGGCAACAGCACCTACGGCGGCATTAAGTCAATCCTGCCGCTCAAACTTATCGCCGCTGGCGTCGTCCCCGTTATCTTCGCAACTGCCTTCCTCTCTCTCCCGGCTCTTCTTGGTCAGCTTATCCAGACCATCAATCCCGGAAATAGTTTCGGCGCAACTTTAATGACCCTCTTCACCGCGCCTAACGCTAGCACGTTTAGTACTATGTACCCGAACGGCATCACCGGCCAATGGTTCTTCTATCCTGCGGTTTATTTCGTCCTCGTCGTCGCCTTCACTTATTTCTATACCAGCATCATCTTCAATACGAAAGAAATCGCCGACAACCTCCAAAAACAAGGCGGATTCATCGAAGGCGTCCGCCCCGGTAACCAAACCGCCGAATATCTCGGCAAAACTATCAACCGCCTTAATCTCTTCGGCGCTCTTGCTCTCGGTCTTATCGCTATGCTTCCGTTCTTAACCGATTACATCTTTATCGTCATCGCCGGTCAGCCTCTCGGTCTCTCTATCTCCGGTACTGGTCTCCTTATTGTTGTCACCGTCGCCCTCGAAAACCTCCGTCAGCTCAACTCTCGAGCCTTGATGGTTACTTACGATGAATACAAATAGCAAATTGAAGGGTGGTAAAATGAGCGAAATCGAGCAAAAAGAGAAGGAGAAAAACCGCAAAATCAGCAAGTTTGCTGATGGGAAACCTTATACCGACAAGAAATCCTCCGCTGACGAAAAATCTGCCAAAACTACCGACTCAAAAACCGCTAAAAAACCATCCTCCGACGAAAAATCTGCTAAAAAACCAAACAGCAAAGCCGAACTCGCACTCATAGCCCGCAAGCCCCTCATGCTCGAAGCCTCCAACGAAGAGGCTGCCGCCAAAAGGTTAGCTAAAAAATCAGCCAAACCTGCCACCGCACCAAAAAGAGCTCGTCGAGTCATTACCGAAACCACTTCCAAAGTAGAAAAACCCATTCGGCCAAAACCCTCCGCCAAAACTCGTGTCATCCCCGTCACTACCGTTAGAAAATCTAAAACCAGCACCGACAGCAACGCAACGACTAATAAGGCAAATAAGAAAGACATGAAATTACCACTCCTACGCAAAATCCATCTTAAACCAAGTTATATCATTTGCGGAGTTTTAGTTCTTTTCCTAGCTATCTTCTTTGGCCGCGTTGCTCTCTGGGAGAATAGTTATTTCGACCGCATGGAAGGCAGCGATCGCGACACTCCCGCCGCCAACGGCACTTCTGGCGTTATCTATGACGGCGGCAACGAAGTCGACGAAACTGAGCCGACCGAAACTGAAATCGCTAATTATGTCGTCGCTCCGAACATGCCACGCTATTTCAGTATCCCCAGCCTTGGCATCATAAACGCTCGCGTCGCCGAAGTCGGACTACGCCCCGACGGCGCCGTCGACACTCCGAACAACGCTTACATGATCGGCTGGTATAATGGTTCTGTTTTGCCCGGCGAAAAAGGCACCGCCCTGCTCGACGCCCACGGCGGAGACCTCGGCAATGGCATCTTCCGTACCCTCCCCCGCATCCAAATCGGCGCCGAAATCAATATCGAAATGGGCGACGGCCGGCTCTTCACCTATAAAGTTGTCGATACCGCGACCCGTCCGCTCGATGGCGCAAATAATGCCGATGCCTACATGCCAACCGCCCTCACTTCCCCGCAAGCAGGCGCCGCCTCGCTCACCCTCATCACCTGCACCGGCGAGTGGTCCCAAGTCCGCCAAACTTACCTCGACCGCTTCTTCGCTCGCGCCGTCCTCCAATAATCTAACATGCCGGACAGCAAATCTGACCAAGAAAACTTACCCCATCAAACGTTAAAAAGTTATTTACTTTTTCAAATATCTATGATAAAATTAAAGATGTAATTTATGGCTAGTCAAAAAGAAGTGATTAAACTCACAGGCAAAGTTGTTGAGGCGTTGCCGAACACCCAATTCCGGGTGGAACTTGAGAACGGTCATAATATCATTGCTCACATGAGCGGGCGTATGCGTAAAAACTACATCCGCTTGGTGCCGGGAGACCGGGTCGAAGTTGAGTTAACCCCTTACGATCTGACAAAGGGCAGAATCAGCTTCCGATTGCAATAGAATATTAGCAAAACCAACTCTACATTTTTTGGGAGAAATCTAGATTGTCCTAATCAATGTATTTTGGTTATAACGGAAAGGATTTTGACACTGTGAAAGTACGTGCAAGTGTTAAAAAAATCTCCCCTGATGACATCATCGTGCGTCGCAAAGGCGTGCTTCGTGTTATCAACAAGAAAAAACCTAAGAATAAGCAAAGGCAGGGTTAAGCATGGCACGAATTGCTAGCGTAACTATCCCTTCCGAGAAGCAGGTTTGGATTGCCCTCACCTACATCTACGGAATCGGACAGACTACGAGTAAAGCCATCCTTGCGGAGGCCAAAATTGAGCCTACCACTCGGGTGAAAGATCTCACCGAGGCTGAAATTCAAAAAATCAATGACCTTATTAGCAGCAACCAAACTGTTGAGGGTGATTTGAAACGCCTCGTGACCAACAATATCAAACGTCTAAAAGACATTAACTCCTACAAGGGCGTCCGCCACAAGGCTGGTCTCCCGGTAAACGGACAGCGCACCCGCACGAATGCACGTACTCGTAAGGGTAAAGCGATTGCGGTTGGCGGCGCACAGCCGAAAGCAGCAAGCAAGACTTAGGAATTAGGAGTTAAAGAAAATGACAGAAGAAGTTAAAGGAGCCGCCGAAGTCGTCGAGACCAAGGCGAAGTCCAAAGCAAAGAAAGGCAAGCGCGTCGTCACTTCTGGTCAAGTCCACGTGCAAGCAACTTTCAACAACACAATTATTACTGTAACCGACAAAAGTGGTGGTGCTCTCGCGGCTAGCTCTGCAGGCGCCAACGGCTTCCGTGGTAGCAAAAAAGGCACGGCTTATGCCGCCCAAATCGCCGCCGAGAAAGCTCTCGAAATCGCTAAGCGCGAACACGGTCTGAACAACGTTGATGTTTACGTCAGCGGCATCGGCCTCGGTCGCGATAGTGCAATCCGCGCTGTCTCTAGCGTTGGGATCAAAATCGACAGTATCACTGATGTCACCCCAATCGCGCACGGTGGCGTGCGTCCTAAGGGAGAGAGGAAACCGTAATGGCACGAGATATTTCTCCAATTGTTAAACAGAGCCGCCGCGAAGGTTATGCTCTCGCACCAAAAGCTCACAAAGTTATGGCCAAAAAGTCCGGCATCCCTGGCGAACACGCTGATATGCGCGTCCGCGGCGGTAGCCTTTACTTGACCCAACTCCGTGAGAAGCAGAAAGTTCGCCGCCTCTACGGCCTACTCGAAAAGCAGTTCGCTAAGTTAATGAAGGAAGCCGCCAAAGCCGACGGTCTTGCTGGTGAAAACCTCCTGCAATACCTCGAGCGCCGCGCTGACAACGCCGTTTATCGCGCCGGTTTCGCGACTACTCGTCGCCAAGCTCGTCAGCTCGTCTCTCACGGCCACTTCACTCTTAACGGGCGCCGCGTCGACATTCCATCCATCCGCTTGAAACCAGGCGATGTCTTGGAGGTCCGACCAAAATCCCAGAAGTCTGAATACTTCAAGAATCTCGAGAGTATTGTTAGTAGTGCGTCCAGCACTCCGCTCAGTTGGCTCAAATCCGATCCGAAGAAAATGAAGATTGAAATTACCGGCTTGCCAAAGCGCGAAGAAGCTGAAGCCGGCATTAACGAACAGCTAATCGTTGAGTACTACTCACGTTAAGGAGATTAACTAATGACTACTAAAGTTATTCACGAAGCTAACTTGGCCGAAGTCAACCAACTGGGTGACAATAGTGCCGAGTTCGTGATTCGCCCGCTTTTCTACGGCTACGGGAATACGCTGGGCAATTCGCTCCGCCGAGTGCTGCTCTCAAGCATCAAAGGCGCTGCCATCACGTCGTTTAGCATTGATGGCGCAACGCATGAATATACCGCGATTCCTGGCATCCGCGAGGATCTCGTTGACATCATGCTCAACCTTAAAAACATCCGCCTTAAGTCTCACTCTGAAGAACCGGTCGAAATCAGCTTTGAGATTAAAGGCAAAGACACGACCGAAGGGAAGGTCACCGCTGGCGATATCAAACTCCCAGCCGACATCGAAGTTGGCAACCCTGATCAAATCATTTGCCACATCGACGACCCGAACTACGTTCTCAAGATGAACATCATTGTTGAGACTGGCCGTGGTTATCTCACGATCGAAAAATCCAGCAACGATCGTATCCATAGCGATATGATTGCACTTGATGCCGTCTTTACGCCGGTTCTTCGCGTGCGCTACAAGGTCGAAAATACCCGTGTCGGTCAGGACATGAACTACCAACAGCTCACCTTGACCATCGACACCGACGGTACTATCACCCCGCAAGCTGCCTTCGAAGAAGCTGCCGCTATTCTCGTCAATCAATACACTGCCCTCGCCGGCAGCACGACTGTCGAGTCTGCTCCAGCTCCTGGCGTCGAAACCGAAGCTGATGATTCCGGTTTGGCCCTGCCAATCGAAGAACTCGGTCTCTCGGCTCGCACCGCAAATGCGCTCATCAACAACGACATCAAGACCGTCCGCGATTTGGTCTCGCTCTCCGAAGTCGATCTCAAAGATCTTAAAGGTTTCGGTAGCAAAGCCCTGGACGAAGTTAAAGAAAAATTAACGGAGTTACTCTAAATGCATCGTCATGGATACAAGGGTCGCAAGTTCGGTCGCGAAACCGACCAGCGACGTGCGCTGAAACGTGGGCTGATGCGCGCACTTATCGAAAATCAATCAATCACGACGACTCTCGCCCGGGCGAAAGAAATCCGCCGCGAGACTGAGAAGTTGATCACCATCGCCAAAAAAGGCGGCTTGGCTAATCGCCGCATCTTAATCTCCCGCTTGGATGACATCAAGACTGCCGACCTTTTGATGGACGTAATCGCCCCGCAAGTCAAACGCGATTCCGGCTACCTCCGCATTGAGCGTGCAGGTTTCCGCCGCGGCGACAATACCGAAATGGCGACTATCTCTTTCGTCGATAATATCGAGCTGAAGGAGGCTAAATAATGAAAGGTGTTTCTAAAACCTACAGCCAAAAACCCGCCGAAATCAAACGCGACTGGTATTTGGTTGACGCCAGCACCATGCCACTCGGCAAACTCGCTGTCGTTATCGCTGACAAATTAATGGGCAAAAGCAAAGTCACTTACACCCCACACGTCGACAACGGCGACTACGTCGTAGTTATCAACGCGAAACAAATCCAGGTTACTGGCAACAAGATGGTCGACAAGATGTACTATCGCCACAGTGGATTCCCGGGCGGTTTGACTGAGCTTAAACTTGAGGAAGTTATTGAGAAAGATCCAAAAGTTGTTCTTGAACACGCCGTCAAAGGCATGATGCCAAAGAACAAGCTGGCCGCTGATCGTCTCGCTCGCCTCCGCGTCTTCGATGGCGCCGAGCACGCCCACACCGCACAAAACCCAAAGGAGATTAAGTAATGGCTACGAAAGATTCCTACATTTACGGTTTGGGCCGCCGCAAGGCTGCTACCGCTCGCGTTCGCCTCTACAAAGGCAAAGGCGAAATCACCATCAACGACAAACCGGCCATCGAGTATCTCTCCAATAACAAGAGCATGCTCGCCGAAATCACCGACCCGCTCGCCCTCGCTGGCAAGCAGAACGAATACGACGTTTCGATTCGTGTTTCCGGTGGTGGCTTGGCTGGCCAAGTTGACGCCATTAAATTGGCTTTGTCAAAAGCCCTCACGACCGAGATTGCCGACCTTCGCCCAGTTTTGAAGAAGGCAGGTTTCTTGAAACGTGATCCTCGCGAAAAAGAACGCAAGAAATACGGCTTGCGCTCCGCCCGCAAGAAAGAACAGTTCTCGAAGCGTTAATCCGCTTAAGGATCAGGACAAAAATGAGGTTTACCATCCGGCAAGCCTCATTTTTTGTTTTCACAGCTCCCCGCAAAATCATCTCTCGCTTCATCTATCTCACCGAGGTATGCTATAATATATACTATGTTACCCCGCGCGTTATCTGATACTATCGAAGCTCTCGGTCACTTACCCGGCGTCGGCGCCCGCACCGCCGAGCGCTATGCCTATTTCTTGTTCAAAAATAGCCCTCGCATCAGCAAAGACATCGCCGTCACTCTCGCCAGCCTCCACGATGG
>CAOQNC010000028.1 GCA_948511255.1 uncultured Candidatus Saccharibacteria bacterium
GTGCGTGGCTAGATAGTTTCTAGTTTCGGGGGTTTGAGGGTTCTTCGCCCTAGCCTCCGCAACCGCCAAATGTTGGTAGTTTTGTCGATATAGTACATACTTATTCCTTTTTTACAATTTTCGATATCGTAAGAACTTATAAGTTCACCCAACGGACTTAACTTATTTGGCGGGGCGGCGGCTGGGGCGGAGAAGTATAATGCTCAAATAGTTGAGGCGGAGAACTACAGCAAGCAAAAAAGTAGGGAACTATAGCCCAGAAAGCCTACATAAATCAAGCAATAACGAAATAAAACATAGCAGAAGCTGTATAGAAGTTAGCGGGAGCAGTTTGTCTCCCGCTATATTTTATAAGCGGCTATGCTTGGTAAAAACCTCCAAAGTATGCTACGCTAGAACGCATAGTCTGGGCGACTAGTACATATGTAATGTAGAGTGGGAGTTAGATTTGGCGGAAAGGTTATTTATGCTAAAAGCAGTAATTTCAAAACTCATTGATCTTCTGAAGAACCGCAAGGTGGGCCAGGCAAAAAATGAGCAAAAAATTATTGTTGCCAATGAGGTAAACATTACCATCATTAACAACAAATAACTTATGTGTCTATCTAAATTGTACCTTACAAATGCGGTTATGTCTAGTAGTTTTCGCAGAACTTAGCGATTTCTAATTACCAAAACATCCTAAAGTTCCGAACCTCAAAAATCAACTACGCCCAGGCTCCAAAAAACAAAAAGACAAAAATCCAAAAACGCCGATAACCCGCAACCCCCTACTTCGCGTTCTCGGTCGCATCTCTCGGCGCGTGAACGAACTGCGTCGCCGCTGATTCCTGATTCCCGGCGTAGACTAACTTCCTTAGCCACAAATCCGCCTGCCCGGCCGTCATCAACAAAACTAAATATCCCTTCTCATGCCATTTCAGCAACTCCGCCGCCAGCTTGTCATTCAACTCCGCCACTTCCGCTACTTTCCGCGAAGCCGGAGCCAGCCGCTCGATAAAATCCGCCGGCGTGAGAACTTTGAGCGAAGGGTCTTCGCGCGTCAGATAAGTCGGCAGCCAGTATAATCGCGCCACCCCCTCAAAAGCCTCGGCGTAATCGTCGGCCAATTCTGACTGTCGAATGTTCTGGTGCGGTTCGTACACGACGACCACGCCCTTCAGTCCGCGCCGCTCCGCTTCCTCGCGCGCAATCTCGACTGTCGCCGCGACCTCTTCTGGATGGTGAGCATAATCCGAATAATACCCCTCCGAGACTTGTTCAAACCTCCTCCCGACGCCAGGGAACTGATTGATCGCTTCGACAATCTTCTTACGTGACGACCGTGCCGCTGGTCCTGAGAATGCTGCAAACCTGCCTAGTCCGCGAGGCCTTGGCATAATCCTCTGCACCACGTCAATCGCCAGCGTCGCGTCATACCGTCGCGCCTCGCCCGCAAGATCGACATCTGCCGCAATCTCGTCCCCTCTGACGACCGTCTCGCTCTGCCGCTCAAACTGTCGGAACGCGTCCTGATACTCCTGCACCGTCGGATAAATATCCGGGTGGTCATAAGTCACAACCGGGATCGCCGCTAGCCACGGATGATACGCCAAGAAGTTTCGGTCATACTCGTCCGCTTCGTAAATAAAATATTCCGACTTAGGATCATACTTGCCCGCCTCCGCGAACGGCAAAGTCGTCCCGATCAGATACGACACCGGAATCCCCAGCTTCATACATGCCCAGATAATCATCGCCGTAGTCGTCGTCTTCCCGTGCGTCCCTGCGACCGCAATCATCTTCAGCTTCAGCTTTTTCACTAAATAGCTAATCAGCTCGTCGCGCTTCGAAATATGCTTAATCTTCAATTTCTTCGCCATCAAAAGCTCCGGATGATCCTCCGGCAACGCCGACGTATAGACAAACCAATCCACCCCCTCATTTTTCGCCCGCGCCTTGAGAAACTCGCCGTCTTGCTCACCGAGATAAACCTTAATCCCGTTCGCAACCAGCTCGTTCGTCACCGCTCCCGGCATCGCGTCCGACCCAAAAACTGTCATCCCCGCATCCTTTGCCATCAGCGCCAGCGGCCCCATCCCTGTTCCTGAAATACCCGAAATATAAATATTCATAAACTTATTGTAGCACAACATCTCCGTAGCATGCTATAATTATATATAACAATGGGTGGTAAAAAATCTAACCGACTGCGACGAGTCCTCGGCTCCTTCAAAGCCGTGCGGGTTTGGCAACTCATCCTCATCTTGATTCCGCTCATGTTTCTTACCGCCACTCTCCTCCGCTTTGATCACCTCCGCATGATCGAACTTCGCTCCGCCGTCGTCGAAGCTGATAAATCTGGCGACGAAGAGCAGCTCCGAACCTCTCTCGTCAATCTCAGCGATTTCGTCTTCTCCCACGTCGTTATCAACATCACCGAAGTCAACGGCGCTCCCGTCGTCCTCTTCGGCACCGGCACTTTCTACCTCGAGCAGCAATACCTCCGCGCCGCCAACGCCGCCATCGCTGAGGCCGAGGCCACCATCGTCGACGATTCGAACCCGAACGGCAACATCTACTCCGCCGTCGCCGCCATCTGCCAGCCCCAAGCCATCGCTAACGGCTGGGCCTGGTCGAACCCGAACTACCTCAATTGCTGGACTAGCGAGCTCGCAAAATATCCCACCACCGACCACCTCGAAAACACCCTCCTCGCCGCCGTCCCCTCGACCGAACTCTACCGCGTAAACTATGCCTCCCCCCTCTGGTCGCCCACTCCGACCGGCTTCGCTCTCCTCGCCTGCGCCATTATCATCATAATCATTATCATCCGCATCCTCGTCTGGATCATCCTCCGCATCGCTCTCGCCATCCTCGGTCGCTCCTAACTCGCGCTCGTCAAAATCCGAGAACCCACGAACCTACCCCAGAAAACCACAACCTTTTCAGAGGTAAACCATAACTTTTTTCGCATTTCCCCATAAAACCCCTTGACGACCCCAAGTTTTCAGAATAAGATAGAGATATAATAACTTAAGGAGGGACCTCATGGCCTACGAACATACTAACAGTAAAGGCGTCACCTACTACCTGAACAAGAAGGAAGTCACTTTGCGCGGCGGTAAGCCACAGACGATTTATTTCTTCACTAAGACCAAAGAAGGTAGCAAGGGCACCCCGTGTGATTTGCCAGAGGATCGCGTCGTGAACGAGAACCCACGCAACGGTTTCTTGACCTTGAAGAAAAAAGCATAATCTCACGCACGCTGATTTTATATATTTAGGTACGAAATCTCCCAGAGCCCCGAAAGCCCTGGGCGATTTTCTTTTCGTCGCCACAAGCAGCCTCCTTAGCCTGCCGCCTTAACTACTCCTAAACTATTGACAAAATGTTTATGGTATGATACAATGAAAGCATAACCTCTTCGCGAGGACGGTTTTTGATGACATCAGCGCTTCCAATTCGCACAGAAATCTGCTATAATCGACCCATGAGTAATAATAAAGATAAAGTTGCTGGTCGCAAGAAGGCTTTGAAAGAGTTTTTGATCGGCGCCGCCGTTGCCGCTGTTGGTGGCATCGCTACCGCCGTCTCTTACAACTCTGCCAAACCCGGCGGGAGCTACACGGTCTACACCGGTCTCATCGCCCTCGGCATTGTCTACGCGGTCATCGGCCTCTGGGGACTCATCTTCCCGCTCGGCCTCCGCGGCAACAAAAAGCCTAGCGATAAAGCCGCCGAACCGGCCGTCGTTGAAAAAGCCGACGAAGCCGAAGTCGTCAAAGAAACCGAAGAATAATAATCTTCGCGCTTCTATGGCGGCCGCGAGCCAAAGCAACTAGAAAATCCCGAAAGAACCCCAGCCTCCGCCGGGGCTCTTTCGTTTATCGGCAACCCCTCACCACGACTTCGCCGCCAACAATCCACATCACCATCAGTCTACCCAACAAAAAAAGAACCCTAACAGGTTCAAGTTTTGTTTGGTGCTACTATCAGGGCATGACTCCAAAAAATATCAAGCCGCCCTCCGGCTCAAACGGCAGATTGCCGAAACCCCGGAATTGTTCCCTGACCTCAATATGTCAGAGGACCGTCTGAGTAGCAACAGAGAAATTGATGAATTTGGCGAGATGGCAACGAAATGCGTTCGGCTGGAGCAAAAGCGGCTGACGTCAGAAGAAGTAAAAATGCTCATCATAGAATACCAAGCTGGCAAAACGCCTATCGAACTCAGTGAGAAATATGGATGCCATAGAATTACTGTAGGCAGGATATTGCGACGAAACGGCGTAGAGATACGACCGCCGCACTACGATAAGCAGGTAGTCGAACACCAAACCCCAACGAGCAAATTCCGCGCGCGGGACAAGCTGGATGCCGCAGAGGTTATTCTGATGTATGCCGAGATGCACACGACGAAAGAAATTGCGCAGCGCTTCGGTGTCTGTAGTAAGGTTGTCATCAAGTGCCTGCGGGAAAACGGTATAAAAATCCGCAATCGATGGGATTATGCCAAGAAATAACACAAAAGCCAGCGGTCAGCCGTTTTGGAGCTGACCGCTGGTCTGGCGTGAGGGGGTATTTTTTCAGAATCACGTCCAGAGGGCAACATCGCCCAAGGCAGTATAGCGAGTGTTGGTGTTGGAACGAGATTCGGGGTATTCAATCGTTAGTTCCAAAACTCCGGTGACGTCAATATCTATATATTGAGGCTCAATCCCTGCCGCCATAGTCCCCTGCCACAGCTCTTTTCCATCGCCGGAAATAATGAGGGTGCTAGTTCTGCTCGAATCCATATCCCTGACAGAATATTCCTGATAATACCAGGCTGTCAGCCTACTATACTGCCCATCGAGTTTGTAGACAACTTTATAATTTCCGGAAAAAGCGTTGGTGTTGTCGATAGAGTGGGTATGGTTATTCCCCAGATTGTCCGTTGTTAACTCGTTAAACCTCCAGCTGCCGGATTTTGTAAAATAATCCATCTCGCTCAGATATGCAGCGGGGGTATCGCTGGAGTGCTTTCCAATATATACGCTCTGAGTTTTTCCGTCCCATTGGACGGGCTTGCCAAGGGCTTCGCTGACCGCCCGAACCGGAAGGTAGGTGGTGCCGTTGTAAACGAACACGTCCACGGGGTTACCAGCGGCATCTTTGGGATTTAGCTCTACATCGTCAATGTAGATTTTGATACCGCCGAACACCTCAATCATTTTTCCGGCAGCAGCTAAAGCCGGAGTTGCGAGGCTGATGACCAGCAGGGTCACCAGGACTCCCATGAGGAACGAACGAGTGTTGTAAGTAGAGTGATATTTCATGATGTTTTCTCTCCTTTTGCTTTTTGATTATGAGCAGGTTTAAGCGGCGGCAATTTCCAGAAATTGCGCAGGGATCAGCCAATTTCCGTCCTTGTCGATAAGCCCCCATAGCCCTTCATACTGCACTTTGGCGTAGCTGTAGTCATCGGCGAAGTCCTGCGCGGCATCGTAAATGTAGTCGATCACAATATTACCAGAAAAATCCCAAAATCCTGTTCTCCCGGACGCTTTTTCTGTCACGGCAATTCGCTCCGGAGTTCTCCAGTTCCAGCGGCTTGTTATATCGCCACCAAACTCCAATAAAGGGGTTCCTGAAGTGTCTATCACCCAATGTTTGGTTCTTTCGGCTAAAATATCATCAAGCGATCCGGCTTCTCCAACGAGGGCCATTCCGCCTATAAAATTGGTAGCCGAGCTATATTGTGGCGGAATTGCCCAATTTCCGTCCGTATCGATATAGCCAGTCAACATGGTTTCTGCGTCCATCACGGCAGCTAGCTCACCAGAAAAGCCATTCGCATCGGCATAGGCTGCTCCCGACTTGGGCAGCACGGTGTTTCCGTCCTCATCAATATAGACATCGCCCGTTCCATCCAATGTCTGCACGGGGCATACGCCATTCCGGAAATATGGTTGCACCAAGTTGCTGCTCACGGGTCCGGTTAAATACTTGCCCTCTTTGTCAATCAGGGCGTAGTATGTATTGGGGTCGCCCATTACATATATGTCGACAAAGGCCCGGCCATCGTAGAAAGAAGTAGCCCTTGTATACATGGGATGAACCACGAAGGATCCGGACTCATCAATGTAGCCATAAAACGCACCAAAACCAGAAGGATCGCCTTCCCTAACTAAAGCCAAGCCGTCAGAAAAAGGCTGTGCTTCAGAGAAAGTATCCTCCGTGATCCGCTCGCCGGAGGTATTGATGTAACCCCAAAGCTGGTAGTAGTTTTGGTTGTCTACGCCGGTAAACTGGATTTGCGAGGAAACTCTGGCGAATCCGTCGGAAAAATCGGTGGCCGCATCGAACTGCGGCTCAATCACAAACGCCCCGGTCGCGTCAATATAACCCCAGCCGCGATCTGGAATACGAACCCGGAACATATCGTCACCGAACGAGTTGCCTATGTTGTCGAATGTCGGCTGAACAACGAAGCTGCCAGAAGCATCAATCAGCCCCCAAAGCTGGCTTTGCGCATCCTTAACGAGAGCGAGTCCGCTGCTCCAAAAGTTCCTCGCCTCAGCAAATGCCGGAGAAATCACCCACGCCCCGGTTTCGTCTATGTATCCCCACAATTCGCTTGTGTCTTGAGCCGCGAGAGGGCCGTTAGAGAAAAGCCGCTCAAAATCAGTCCGTTCCGCTGGATTTAGGACTGGCTGTTTGGTGCTGTTCCCGCTGTTACCTCTGCCCTCCGTTTGAGTGCTAGGTGGATCACTGGCTGGGGCGCTATCACCGCTGCTGCCGCATGCACATAGGCCGCACAATAAACAAGCTACCAAAAGAAGTGGTAAGAGTCGGTTTTTCGTAAAAATCCCCCCGTTTTTTGTATTCTGTTGTATAGCGCCAAAGAGAATGTAACAGAATATTTATAGTGATACCTATTTTAGCATCAAACTGGGCCATATTCAAGTCATTTTTGCGATCTTCTCCAAAAACTTTCTGCCCGGATGTATGCTGGCTGTTCGCCTGGAGAAAGTATAGAAGGGGAAAATGTAACGCCCTAAATAAAAAGTTACATTTTCCCCCTCGCCCAAGATGCGCTATACTAGACCGCATCAAGAACAAGGGGGACAAAATCATCATGGCAGCAACCGAACCGATCCGGAACAAGAGCCAACTTCGTGAACTGGGCGAATATTTTTTGAAGCGGGGACAGCTTCGCAACTATGCGTTGGTCGTCGTGGGGACTTATACTGCACTCCGCATCAGCGACCTGCTCCGGCTTCGCTGGGCAGATGTGTATGACGATGGACGGGATGAGTTCCGGCCTCATGTAACGATTGTCGAGAGGAAAACTCGCAAAACCAAAACGATTGCTCTCAATAAGCAGATTATTAACGCGCTGCGTCTGTATCTTCCGCACAGGCGCGGCGAGTTTATTTTTGCGAACAATCGGAAGGATGGAAAGGCCATCAGCCGGGTGCAGGCTTGGCGGATCATCCATGCGGCGGTGGAAGCCATTGGAATTATGGGGAAAATCGCCTGCCACTCATTGAGAAAAACATGGGGATACCACGCTTGGACAAGCGGCGCAGTATCTCCGGTGGTGATTATGCACATTTATAACCACAGCGATTTCTCTGTGACGAAACGGTATCTCGGCGTGGAACAGGACGATCTCGACAAAGCGTATCTCGGAATGGAATTGTTCTAGGAGGTTATGTCAGGATGTTATAATAAATCTGTAGGTATAAAACCCTATGGGAATAGATGCCGCGCCTTGGGTCAGCGCTCCGGTTCGGCTGGGTTCTCTTCTTGGAGAGCGCGAAGCCCTCTCAAGCTGTTTTATTATAATTACAGCGACAGGTCGGATATTTCGGTGTAGGTTATGGCTCACGCTGAATATGAGCGGCTTCTTTCCGGAATCACTTTCCGCACGTCATACTGAGGGGCGGAAACGTCAATCAGAATACCAGCAACCTGTTCATCAACGCCGGCAACGAAGGCAACTACTGGTCATCTACCCCACACTCTAACGGCAGCAACGCCTACAACCT
>CAOQNC010000029.1 GCA_948511255.1 uncultured Candidatus Saccharibacteria bacterium
GTTAAATACAGTTATAGTCCCCTAATATTTTGAATCATGGTATAATACGATTGTTATCATTTGTGTCGCTGTTTGCGTTATAGTCCCCTAATATTTTGAATCATGGTATAATGTTATACCGAATACTTCTTAAAATCACCCCTGTTATGGGGTGATTTTAAGTTTGCGCTTATTCTTAGAAAAACGCGAGTTGCTGCGGAGTGTTTTTGATTTCTTGAATAGTTTTCTCGCCGGAAACGACATTCATATTGGCAAATTGATGTTCTGTTAGCATTAACATTCTGATCGATCCAGTTTTTGGAGCCATCTTTTTAATTCTTTCAAGATGGGTATTAGTATTATCTCGATCCGGGCATAGGCGCGTGTAGACTGAGTATTGGAGCATTTCAAAACCATCATCCAACAAAAACTTACGGAAGCTTGTAGCAAGTTTTCGCTCTTTTTTAGTAATGACCGGAAGGTCAAAAATTACCATTGCGCGCATAAAATGATACGGTATCATGATTTTATTTAATTAACTGAGGCAAATCGAACAACTCAACACTGTCTTTCGAGATTGAATCCAGAAAACTCCCCACCACCATTTCAGCGAGATGTTTGATTGTATACCTTCTGTCAATCATTATACCATACTGGTTTAATACGTCAATAAGGAGGTGTCTGTCTACTTTTGTAAGCGCTGAATCATATTTATCTCCAAGATGAGACACGGCAACTTTCGACAAAACATAGTCATCAACTAGCGGCCTAAAGCTTTCGATCAGATCATCAACAAGATTATACTGATTCAATTCAGAATGGTGGTTAATGCCTAGCTCCGTGATTAGCCCGCGCGACGCTACCGAGCGCGCAATCGAACCACGAACAATAGCATACGCGTAGTTTAGTGCGGAATTATACCACATCGGCTCCCTACGAGTCGCATCGCCAAGCAGAGCATCAAAATAAATTCGCGCGGCCACTCCTTCGTTATTAGCAACGTCGCCAGACCTCACGGTTGAGGCAAGTTTTCTAAGTCGCGTGGCGGCGTCTATATAATTATATTTTCCCAGAACATCGGCTTGGTTACTGATCTTATGTATAATATTTTTACGCCATAGCTGTTTGCGAAGTGGTTCGGAAATGCCAAGCTGCGTTCTAGCGTTTTTTGAGCTGCGTGCTGCTTTGCCGTGAGGGAGGATAATAGTAGATGGCAAGTGTTTTTCGTCGCAGATTAAAGTATTTACGTCGAATTGCGCTAAAGCTGTAATGATATTAGCCGTTAGAATCACCTCTCGGTTATCGATTATTAGGCTGTCTATATCCTCAAGAGGTAAAGCAACTTCTTCATCCTGTTTGATGACTATTTTATTGTCACGCAAACTTAGTTTTGCGGGTTTTTCGATTGCAACTACTCGCCACGCCATACTCTACTCGAACTTATAGTTATCGCCAAGAACGGAGATTGGGATAACTTTTACATCTACAGCTTTACCTAAACAACATGTCGGGAGTGTGCCAGTTTTGTCTGCGGCATTGTGTGACATAACGGTTAGTTGACCTGTCGTGATGCCGTATTTAACGTAGTATCCTTCAACGATTTTTCCAGGATATTTTATCTGGATGTAATCATTAGGAAAAACTTGGGCCACTTTTTCAAAACTATTTTCTTTGCTGGCAAAAATCATTTTGCCTACTGCTATATCTTGCAGTTCTGCATCGTTGGGCATTGGCAAAATAGGGACTGCTTTCTTCCCTAAGCTGTGTGCGTAGAGCGGAGCGGCGAAAAACTTATATTTGCCATCACGCATCTTACGGCGATAGATATTAAGGCAGATTGTTTTACCATTATCAGCAAATTGAGTGTCATGATTTAAGTAAACGCCGGAGGTATCGGGCTTTTTCTCATAGACTTTAATAGTTGAGACGGGCGATAACGGGCGTCCGTTTTTATCTGTGGTCTTGTTGTTTTTATAAACTGGTCCGTCAAAAGCATTCTCGCCTTCTTCTTCAAGCAATTGCTTGAGTTGCTGATATAAAACCTGGTCACTTTCTGGAAGAACTGACATCTCAAGATAGCTAGCCCCTGGTTTGCCCTTCTTTTGGCAATCAAGATAATTTTTAGCAAAAGCTTTGTCCAGACGTTTGCGAACCGTGCGACGTCCGTCTTTGGTGACTTTGGGGCTACGGATAGTTTCTTCGTGCGCTTGACCTTTTGTGCTACGTTTTGGCATACGTGAAACGAACAGTGGATGAATGTTTTCGAGAAAATCTTCATCGTAGCTCGTGAACTGTCGAAACTTGTCACGAAAATCGGTAAGTTTTTCAATCTCACCAGTATTATGAGTCATCCCCGTACGGATGCGGACTTCCCTATCAAAGTCTTCCCAGGGTTTTAATATACCATGAAGTTTGTCGTAGTCCTTCGTTGTGACTTGCGTGGTCTCTCCATTTTCACCTACATAAAGAACCGTGTGAGTTTTTGCGCCAAGCTCTTTATATTTGTTCCATAAGGAAATCTTGCGGATTTGCTCTTGTGATGTTGTCGCAATAATACAAGCGTCCACAGCGTGATGACAGCTGTTCGTATCTCGGTCTTTGTCGCCAATTTCGTAGATCTTGCGGAGATAAGAGGTGATGTGCCCGTTTGGCGCAACGACTCTTTGTTCACCACCAGAATCGCCAGCAAACTTCAAGTTCTTCTTAAGATATTGACAAACAAACTTTGAGATATATCTAGTATCATTGAGGGCGCGCGATCTCCAATCTTCTTTTGGCGATTCCTCACATAAGATGCGTTTTTGCTTGGCAAACGGCAATGTTCTAGCAATCGCTTCAATAGTCCTCCAGCGACTCGTGTCTTGACCCCATTTTTCAAACGGCGTGCGATCAGCTTTTTCTTGATTACAGTTCGAGCAGACGATAACTTTATTACCAAGACTGTTATTCCCGCTGCGGCTCCAAGGAATGATGTGGTCAACTTCAGTCTGCCGGTCATCACTCAGATCGAGCGGCGTGCCACAATAAGCGCATTTGCCCGCCTGTTCTTCGCGTAGTTTATATTTGATGATCTGCTGACCTTTCGGGTCGACAACACCAAGCTCTTTAAGCACATTTTTAGCTTTTTCATTGCGCTCTTGATTTTCTAACTGTTGCTTTATAATCTCCTTGCGATCTTGGAAGTTTTTCGCGAGATCGGTTGCGGTTTCAACTTTGATTTGATATGGCGAGCCATATTTCTTAATAATGGCGTTAACAACTTTGCGAGTTTGTGAAATGGCTCGCTTAACAACTGGGTTGGTGAGCTGATGAAGCTCGTCTTCAGATAGCGGGGGGAGCTCACTCTTGTCGCCAGAAAGTTTTTGTGCGAATTGTCCTGGATAGCTCGCTTCGACGGCTTGATCATAGGTCATGCCTTCAAGAAGATGAGGAGTGATTTTGCGCAACGCCCTCAGAGATAGGTGCCCAAACCCAGAGAAAGATAAAGCCATGAACTCTTTGATAACATCATTCGGGAGGCTTAATTTATTGAGCTCCGACTCAAGGGCTTCGTCATCCTTGTTTTTTGTCAAGATTTCACCAATTTGGTCAAAGAGGTCGATATTATCTTGGAGTCTTATCCATTCGTTCGGATGGTTCTTATAGGCGTCTTTGATAGCGTGATAAAACTTTAAATTACAAAATGCGTTCTTTTCTTGATCTTCACCTGTCTTTTTCTTGCCTCGAATATAGTCGAAATCAAAGTGGGCGTTTTTATCCGGGCTAATAAGGTTACGTATGGTTTTGTACGAGATTGTCTTTTGTTTTTTGGCCTGCGCAACACATTGTTCGATTTGCTCTGGAGTGAGCTTTTGACCATTGTTATAAGTGAGATGCGCTAAATCTTGCGCCAAACGAAATAGTTCAAAAGTATAGCTGGCTCGAGGAGCGCGTGGCTTGTCTTTCTCGAACTGACATTTGCCGCGCATTTTTTCGATAAGATCATCGGTCATAAATGGGCGCTGATAGAAGAGCCCCCGATTTTTCTTCATCAAAAGCTCTTCGATATCCTGGTTAGACCATTCTTGTCGGTGAAGAATTGTTGTAATTTCTTGCTCGAAGTCGGCGCGGATAAATGAATTCGTGTAATCGTCACGTTTGTTTCGCTTGTGCTGGGAGAACTTTTCATCATTAAGTAAGGCTTGCGCAATCGAACCATCATATTGGCCAAGGAGAGGCTGATTTTCTTTGATTGCCTTAAGGACGCGACCACTTTCTTTGTCTTTTTCTTCAACGACCTTGCGGTTACTTTTATATCCGCGGCGTTTAGCTATGTGATAGAGCGCAATAAAGAGTTCGTCGTTTGGGACTTTTTGTTGGATAGCTTTAGCTCGTAATTCGTAAGGGTCTTTGTGACTATGCGCAGAGTCGTAAGTAAGAAGGTTCTGAATATCTTCGGAGGTGAGCAGCTTATGCTCGATGAAAAATTGTTTTAAATAATCGAGGCGCTGACGACGACGACGCAAACGACGACGGGCGGAACGGGCATCGCGGCGAGGCTTAGCCAAGGATTCCCCGTTTTTTGGATTCTCTGGTCGCTCAAAAATACGAACCCCCACATCCTCAATACGCTTTTTATCTTCGTTAATAACCGCCCAGCCAATACTTGTCGTACCAATATCCAAACCTAACGAATATTTCACTTATGTCTCCGTTCTCTAATTTATGCAAACATTATACTATATATGTATTTTGATGGCAATCTTAAGCGTTTCCGAAAACAGTTATAGCGCTCCGAGGAGCGCCTTTACTGTGCTAGATATCTTAATAATTTAAGATAACATTATTATAGAGACCTAACAGTTTGAACCATGGTACAACCTTGCTTAAGGGTTACACCTGCTTTAGATTATACTCTATCTTTGAAGTTTTGGCAAGAAGCTTTATCCTTCCAGCTGCTCCTTATACTGCGCGTAGTTGACGTAGATGAAGGCGAGGTCTTCCGTGAGGAAGGAGTCGACCTTAGTGCGGGTGGCAGAGATGCGGGCGGAAATGAACTTGGCGATGATGGCAGGCGTCAGCACGACGAGGGCGATAGTCATGGTCGAGCCGAAGGCGGAGATGAATTTTTGGGCGTTGATGACGCCAGTTTCGGTGTCGTAGGCAAGGAGAACGATTGAAGAAAGCGTCACGGCAATCGAGAGTGTCCACTCGAGGAGATTTGGCTTCGAGGCGACAGGGCGGTTGCGCTCAAAATAATTAATCGCAAGCTCGAGGTCGGACTTCGTGCGAAGATTGTGACGACGGAGGTCCGCGACGAGGTTATTGATGCGGATTTCGTCGTCGGCCTCAAGGATAACTTTCATATGATGCTTGCGGGCAGTTTTGCGAAGTTTTTCTGGCTCGACATGCGCTAGGCCATAGCGAAAATCTCGCAGGAAAAACATAGCAATAAAAAGTATCAAGAACAAAACCATAATTCCGTAAACAAGCCAACGGTTAAAACCAAAGGCTCAATCACAAACAAGCGCAAGCGCAGCAATAAAAATCGCGCGCGGCCAATAATAGGCGAAGAATCGGCGTTCTTGAAGACCTTTCTTATATTCTTTTTCGATTTCGCTAAACAAAATAACCTCCTATACGCCGCCGAATCATTCGACAAACGAGAAAATACCTCTATTTTCTCAATTATACCACGGCACATGCTATAATATATAGTGATATGAGTAAGTTAGAAGATATTGTAAGTTTATGTAAGCGGCGGGGATTTATTTTTCCGGGGTCAGATGTCTATGGCGGTATGGCCGGGACGTGGGATTTTGGACCGCTGGGTGTGATGTTGAAGCGAAACATGATGAACGCATGGTGGAGCTTCTGGGTTGATCAGCGTGATGATATGTACGGGGTGGATGCGGCGATTATTATGAACCCGAAAACCTGGGAAGCGTCGGGACATGTGGCGACTTTTGCGGATCCGCTAGTCGAATGTAAGGAATGTCATGGACGTTTTCGCGCGGACAAGTTGGTCGAGGGGGCAACTGAGAGTATTTCGACGGAAGAGTTTTTGAAGGCGGACGTGAAGTGTCCGACTTGCGGGAAGAAAAACTGGGATGAGATTAAGAAGTTTAATATGATGTTCCAGACGCACGTCGGTCCGGTGATGGACGATTCATCGATTGCGTATCTCAGGCCGGAGACGGCGCAAGGGATTTTCACGAATTATAAGAATGTCGTTGATACGATTTATCCGAACTTGCCGTTCGGGATTGCGCAGCAGGGGAAGGCGTTCCGAAACGAGATTTCGCCGCGTGACTTTATTCTGCGTGATCGCGAATGTAGCCAGATGGAGATTGAGTATTTTGTGCGGCCAGAGGAGTGGGAGGAGCAGTTTGAAAAGTTGCGCAAGGAGCAACATGATTTTCTCGAGAATGTGATCGGTCTGCCAGCGGAGATGATTCATGAGTTGGACGTGCCGGCGGAAGATCGTGCGCATTACTCGAAGCGGACGATTGATATGCTGTTCGACTATCCGAACGGCGAAGAAGAGTTGATGGGTTTGGCATACCGGACAGATTTTGATTTGTCAAATATTCAGCGCGAGTCGGGGAAGTCGATGGAATATCGAGATAAGGTGACTGGCGAAGCGTTTATCCCGCACGTGATTGAACCGTCGATCGGGGCGGAACGGTTGTTCTTGGCGATTCTCACGGCAGCGTACCGCGAGGAAGAGGATCGAGTGGTTTTGCGGTTGCCAGAAAGCTTGGCGCCGTATAAGTTCTGCGTGTCGCCGCTTTTGAAGAATAAGCCCGAGCTGGTTGCGAAGGCACAGGAAGTTTACACAACTTTGAAGGCGAAATATACTTTCGTGACCTGGGATGATTCCGGGAATATCGGGAAGCGCTACAAGAAGCAAGATGAGATCGGGACGCCGAAGTGCGTGGTAATCGACTTCGATACGCTTGAGGACGGAACGGTTACTGTGCGCGACCGCGATACGACTGAACAAGTGCGCGTGAAGATTGAAGAGTTGTAAAAATAGTTCTGGAAAAGTGTTGTAATTTTTACAACACTTTTTGTTGGGCGGTTTGTTTGTGTAAAAGAGGTTTACAGGGTATACTAAATAGGTATGGCAGAAAAAGTAGAGAAAAAGTCAACCGTAAAGCGCACGCTACATTATTTTTGGCAGGAGATTGTCAAGTATAAGTGGTATTCGCTGGGATTTTTCATCGCGACGCCGATTGTCGTGTTCGTTCGGGCAGTTTTGTCGGCGATGATTTTTGCGAATTTGATTGAGAAGGTTTCGTTCGGATTACCGCTTGATGAGTTGTTGCAGAGCGCGGCGATTGACGTGATTTTATATTTAGTTTGTTATACCGTGAGCAAGATGGTTCTGGAGGAGCTGCGGCTATACTGGACTTGGAAGATGGAGGTTTTGTCGATGTACGACCTCGCGAATTTGTGTTTTAATACAGTTTCCGAACAGTCGATGCAGTTCCATAGCGACCGGTTCTCTGGTTCCCTGGTTTCGCAGATGAATAAGTTTGTCGGGGCGTTCGAGCGGATGATGGATGTTTTGATTTGGGACGCTTGGCCGATGCTTTGTTATATTATTTTCGTAGTGATTGTGCTTTGGAATCAGGCGGCGTGGTTTGCGATCGGGATTGTCGGGTTTACAATTATTTATTCGATTGTGTCGGGGCTGACGATGGGCAAGATTGCGCACCTGAACGACGAGGAAGCCGAAGCTTATACGAAGCAGACTGGGCAGTTGGCGGATTCGATTTCGAATATTACGTCGGTGAAGTCGTATGCGCGCGAAAATCATGAGCGGGAGAGGTTTGCGACCTTCTCGCGGAGAGTTTCGGACGCGAGTAATCGACTGATGAAGGCGACGATTCGGCGCGATTTAGTGTTTAACTTGGTGCAGATC
>CAOQNC010000030.1:0-7104 GCA_948511255.1 uncultured Candidatus Saccharibacteria bacterium
ACACATTGCCGCCCGATCCCGGATTCACAATCGAAGGCGGCTCTAATTCTTCTAGTCCCGGCGCAACCAAGCCCAGTTCTTCCAGCCCACCCGAAATCACATCCGAACGCTCCGCCACCACCTTGAACTCCAGCCCCCCATTCAAATTAATCGCCGAGAAGATCATCACACCAACGATCAATATCACCACCGCATTCAGCGACAACAAAATCATCATCTTCGTCTGACGCATCAACCTCGCCGCTGTCATCTCGCCTCGTCCTCTCCATTAACTTTTATATAACTCACAAAACTCATTTCGCTAAATAACTTATAACTTTCAAAACTCGCAACAATATAGACAAACAGCTTACGCTCGCAAATGTTTCTCCGAATCAATCACCGTCGCGACCAAGTTAATAATCATCTCCAGCTGCAATAAATCTCGTCGTTCAAACACAGCTTTCCCAAGCGGTTTCCCAACCAGTAGTTGCCCGAAAGTCTTACCTTTCGCGTTCCGAAGCTCCGCCACCGCATAAAGTCCCAGCTCATCAAAAGTCTTCTGCACCGTCTTGTTCGGCACCTGCCACACGCCATTCGAAGTCTGGCGCAAATGTGTGATGCTCGAAAGCTCTTGCGACGACATCGCCAGCGACTTCGAACCATAAAGCCGCCCGTTAATCACAAACCCGATATATGCAAAGTGCAGATGATCCGCCAAGAATCCCGCCAAATCCCGAAGATCCACATTCCGCGTCGCTAGATGATTAAGCTTCTTAATCACATACGCAATATCCACCTGCCCGACCAAGATTGTCGATCGAATCGACGCAATCAGCTCATTAATCACCGGCATCAAGAGCAAAACAATCACAATCATCAAGAAGTTAAGCACTAAAACCGAAGTCGAAGGATTTGGAATCTTAAATAAGACCGTAAAGATTGTGTAAAAGATTAGCATATAAGCAATCACACTCATCGCCATCACCACAATATACGACAGTGCCCGCATCCATTTCGCCGACACCGTAATAATACGATATCGAATTACGGCGTAGAAGAACGCCACAATCACCACGGTCGTCCCGAACGGCCCTACCCAAATCAAGTCATAGCGACCAAAGAATGGCATAATCAAATCAAAGATTGAAGTAAAGCCGCAGGAAATCAACATCCCGACGAGCAAGACATAATCACCTGTGCGAATATGTTTGCTCTTCGTGTGCCGAATGCGATAAAACAAAATCGCCAAAAATGCTGGCAAACAAGTGCAAAAATACGCCAAATATGCCAAGTAGAACCAGCCACGAACGATCGTAATTGAATTGCCAGTCCGACTCAGCGTCATCTCTTCAATCAAAATACTCGGGTCATGAATCAAAGCGACGCCTAGCACTACTGCCAACAATATATATATAACTGTGGCTACTTTTCCAAACTTATATTTCCAAGCTGAATAGCCCAAAAGAGCCGGTGCCATTACTAAAGCACTTAAATAAATCCCAAAAATCAGCCAAGTCGCTGACTCAACATGCGCATCTTCCGACAAACCAAGAAAACCAGAAATAGACAGCGACCAAATCGCCGTCCCAATCGTTGCCACAAAAAACCATGCCAGTCTGCCACGATCCGCTCTTGAAGCACCTACTAATGCCACAAAACCGGTCAAAGCTGCCAAAATCGCAGCCGCAAACAGCAATATTGATATTAAACTCACTTGACCTCCTTAGTTTGCTGTACTTAACTAATTTAAGTATAGCATGAGCGCTTCAAACTGGTCAAGTCAAATCTCAAAACTAATCACAGAAAACAAAATCTTAACACAACCCAAAAAAGTTGAAACCCCGCTAGCTAGCGGGGTTCTACCGGGGGCAGCCAAGCTTTCGCCTGACCGCCCCCATAAAGGTACTTTAGGGTTTCTGGAGGTGGAACCAGACCATCGCCGGCTGGATACTTCTGGTGTCGGAGATCGCCTCCACCATCTTCAGGCCAGCCTTCGCCGCCACTTCCTCCATCCGCTTGATGGCCGACTCGGCGTCGTCGTCGAACTGCATATCCTGCTCCATCTTCCAGCCCAGAACGCCGCACCGAATAGTGTAGATATTCTTCAGCTCCACCTCACCGCAGAAATGGCCGCCCGACCGCAGAAGCCCGGCAATACCGTCGAACAAATCGTCCGACCGATCGCGGTAGTAGGACAGGCCGCCCTCCATGCCAACCAAATCGGCCTTGCCGATCAGATCCGGATCCTTGAAGGCATTCCAGAAGTTGTCCACACGATAATCGATGCCGTACTCGCTGAGCGGCTTCTCCGCATAAACCTGCTGCACACACTCCAGAACGCCCGGCGCGTTGTCGTAGGCGATGACACGCTGCTTAATGCCGCGCTCCCGCCAGCCAAACCGAATCTGCTCCGGCAGCATCGCTGCGCCCAGGGACACATTCAGGATGCCCTCGCCCAGTTCTTCCTGCACCAGCTGGTGTGCCGCCGTCCGCACCCGCGTCGAACCAAAAATGGGCTCGCGGGCACACAACAGATAAGACACATCGCTCTGCGGAATCTGCATATACTTGCCGTCGATCCGCCGGGCGAAGCCGTAGGGGGCGTCCATCGACATCGGGTGATACAGCTCCGCATAGTAACGGGGAAGGAACAGGGAATGGCAGGCCAGAGTCCGCATATACTCGACCAGGCCGTAGCTCGCCTTCATCTTGGCTTCCAACGCCGGCCAAATCTCGTTCAGACCCTTCATATAAGCCTCGAACTGCCGCTCGTCGTCGCCGGCATCCGCCGCACAGGTGGCCTCGATCTCGTGGCGCACGTAGGGAATCAGGTCCGGCGGGGTCTGCTTGTCCTGGGACATGGTCAGCCCCACAAACATCTGCGCATCCCACATCGGGTCGCGCATCGGCGTCCGCATCAACATCGAACGCTCGATCGGGTCTCTCTGCAGAACTTCCTGCAGTTTTGTCTGTAACTTATCCAAAGTTACACACCTCCTAATTTGTAATATTTGCTAGGAAACGGGAATGGCGACGCGAACCGTCAGCTCATAACTCACCACCTCCTTGCTACGTATAATTATACCACAAATAATCAAAACCTATGCAAATCCCCAGCCACTTTTAACCTTGACCATTTCCGACACTCGCCTTATAATAGACATAAGTATATTATTAATATAAGGTAACTCAAATGCCAACTAAAAAATATAAAGAGAAAATGATGAAACATCGCATTTGTTCCGTTGCTCGCATTATGGCTTGTGCATCTTTCCTTGTGCTCGCTATTATTGGAGTTTCGTCGCTTGTGCGCGCGATGTCCCTAGAAAACATCGCTAACGAAAACGGCGTTCCGGCCGTCTGGAACGTTGCCTCCCTCGGCAACCCAGAATCTATCACCATCCCAATCACCTATTGGGATCAACGTCAGGACGATTGTACCGACCCCGAACGCCAGTTCGAATGGTCTCAATGTCGTCTCTACGCGAAGGGAATTATCACCGGCATCGTCAAGCCAACTCTCGGCTCCGATGGACTCCCTGTCCCGACCTACACGAACAGCACCGATTCTTGGAACTATGCTCATGACGTCTTTACCGCCAACGTTACTGGTCACGACCCGGTCCAAAAAACCGACAATTTCTACCGTTGGTTCCACGAAACTTATGACGCGAACGGCAAGCAACTCTCCAAGCAAATCGAACGCGAAATCACCTTCCACCGCACCGGCAACAACACTTACGAGTACGGTAGCAAGGGAACTTTCCCGCTAGACGATGTCGATTTTTCAAAAGACGACGAAGCCACCGCGACTGGCCACAACTTCCATTTCACCGCCCACATGCGGATTCCAATGAAAATCTCCGCCGACGGCAGCGAACAATTCTGGTTTAGCGGCGACGACGATGTTTGGGTCTTCTTGAACGGCCAGCTCGTCCTCGATCTTGGCGGTCTCCACATGGACACCGAAGGCAGCTTCCGCATTGACGCAAACGGCAATGTCATTTCCACCGTTAACAACGTTGCCGATCCTTCTTGCCGCGTCCAGAACGTCATGGATCCCCGCAATCTCGGCTACGACATGTATAATAATCAAGTCGAAAACGCCTGCCCCCGCTCTCCAAAGACCACCACTTACAACCTTGGCCTGAAAACCGGCGACGTCGTCAACCTCGACTTCTTCTACGCCGAGCGCAGCACTTCCGAGTCCAACACTCGCATCACCATTACCAATATGAACTGGCCAATTTCCGCCGATTCTGACGTCAAAGCCAAAGTCGTCGGCAAAGTCGAAAACAGCACCAGCAACATCGTCCAGTTCAACACCAGCGTCACTAACCGCGATCCCGAAAACGCTCTCGACCTCGAACGCCTCGCTGCCTACATCAACGAAAAGACCGAAGACAGCACCCAAGAGGGTTACCTTCCGCTCGACAGCTCTACTCTCGAATACACTCTCACTCCTGAAGATCCCGATTCTTGGAAGCCGCTCGAAATCACCCCTCCCGCCAACACCGCTGAAGGCTTCAACCTCGTCACGCCAATTCGCATGACTCCTTACGGTCAAGCCGGCGACACTATCTACTTCCGCTACTTCGGCGAAACTTCCGAAAACTCCGGCACCATGACCAGCCTCGTCAGCTACTATACTAGCATGAACGGCACCACCGGTTTCACCTACGACTACGACACCGTCACCTATACCGGCGCTGAGAAACCCACCACCCATAAGGTCAACATCAGCTACATTTACGCCGACGACGAGTCCCAGGCCCACGAGCCATACACCGGCGACTTCAAACCTGGCGACGAATTTGAAGTTCCGTCCCCAATCATTGATGGCTTCACCGCCGACATCATCAAAGTCAGCGGCACCATGGGCGACGACGATCTGACCTACATCGTCAAATACTCCAAAACCCCTGAAGTTCCTGTCGAACCAGATCCCGAAACTCACACCATCACCATCCACTACATCTACGAAGATGGCACGAAAGCCGCCGAAGATTACAAACAAGATTTCTACGAAGGTGACGAATTTGAAGTCATCTCCCCAGAAATCGACGACCACACCCCTGACTACGACGTCATCAAAGACACCGTCGGCAACGAAGACAAAGAATACATTGTCCGCTACAAGAAGAACGAGGAACCGACTCCGGAAATCCCAGTCGTCCCTGGTCCAACCATCCCAGTCGAACCGAATCTCCCTGGCTCCGACATCATCGACGATCCTCTCGATTACACCCCACCGTTAGGTGAAGTCGTCTACGTCCCGAACACCGGCATCGTCAATGACCTCGTCGCCCCGATCTTTGAACAATATTTCGCTAGCGTTATACTGTCCCAAGGCATGGTCCTCGCCGTCCTCCTCATCTTCGCCGGCTCCTTCGCGACCTACTTCTCCCTCCGCCGCTACCTCAATTTCACCGCCGCTCCTGCGACCGCTACCGCCAGCAAATCCATGTCTAAATCCATGAAGTCCTCCGCAAAGACTACCAAATCTGCCAAATCCGCCGCCAAGACCGCCAAAGCTATGAGCGCAACGAAAGCTACCTCGAAGGCTTCCCGTGCCATGTCCTCCGCCTCGAAATCCGCTGCCGCTTCCGTCAAATCCATAAAGTCCGCTGCCAAAACTTCCCGCAAGAAATAACCCTCCAGCGGTTCTAGAAAAGTCCTCCATAAGGAGGACTTTTTGTTATAATATCTTTATGTCTATCCGTATCCCGAAATATACCCTCGCCGAGGAACTCTGGAACTCCATCAGCCACGGCCTCGCCGCCATTTTTGCCATCGTCGCAACCGTTCTCATGATCGTCAAAGCCAACACCGCCCTCGAATACGTCACCGTCTCCATCTTCGGCACGACCATGATCATCCTCTACGTCATCTCTTGCATCTACCACGCCCTCTCCCGCCGCCTCACCGGCAAAAAGGTCCTCCGCGTCATCGACCATTGCAACGTCTTCCTCCTCGTCCTCGGCACCTACACCCCTATCGCCCTCCTCGGCGTCGGCGGTGCTCTCGGCTGGTGGCTCTTCGCCTTCGTCACCCTCGTCACTATCGTCGGCATCACCCTCTCCGCCGTCAACACCGACCGCTTCCAAATCGCCGAAGTCATCTGCCACCTTCTGAACGGCTGGAGCATCCTCATCGGCATCGAACCCCTCTACGAGCACATGGGCCTTGCCGGCGTCCTGTTGCTCCTCCTCGGCGGTCTCGCCTACACTCTCGGCGCCATTCTGTACGGCGTCGGCGCCAAACACCGCTACGTCCACAGCGTCTTCCACTTCTTCTGCATCGCCGGCACCGTCCTCCAATGGCTCTCCATCTACCTCTGTTTGCTTTAACTATTGACAATTTTACCATTCTGTGCTACAATGGTAATAATAACCCCCATATTTTGTGTCTCAAAACAAAAAATGCTATACTATAAACCATGAAAGCCTCCCATCTTCATCTCGCTTACGGCACCAAAGTCATCTACGATGACTGTAATTTTCATTTCGAAGCCGGCGACAAAGTCGGCGTCATCGGCGTCAACGGCGCCGGCAAAACCACTCTTTTCCGCATCATCCTCGGCCAGCAGCAGCTCGATGACGGCGAAATCGATTTCGGCAACAACCTTCGCCTCGGCTACCTCCCCCAAGAAATCACCATCCCGCCCGAACACGCCGACATCACCGTCTGGGACTACGTCGCCTCCGGCCGCCCGGTCGACGACCTCCAGGCCGAGCTGAACCAAGAATACGAAAAACTCGCCAAATACCCCGACAGCGAAAAAATCCTCGACCGCATCACCAAGCTCCAAGATCTCATCGATGGCTACGACCTCGCCAATTTCGACTACGAACTCCTCAAAATCCTCGACAAAATGAACCTCGGCGAGCTCTCCGATCGCAAAATGCGCGAACTTTCTGGTGGCCAGAAGTCCAAAGTCGCCTTCGCTCGCGTCCTCTTCGAGAACGCCGGCCTTCTCCTGCTCGACGAGCCAACCAACCACCTCGACGTCGAGACCAAATCCTTCGTCATGAACTTCCTCCGCCACTACCCCGGCACCGTCCTCGTCATCTCCCACGACGTCGAATTTCTCGACGCCGTCACGAATAAAACCCTCTTCGT
>CAOQNC010000030.1:7114-7453 GCA_948511255.1 uncultured Candidatus Saccharibacteria bacterium
GAACTACAGCGATTTCCGCCGCGAATATGCCGCTGAAAAAGCCGCCGAAGACGCCCGTATCACCGAGCAAGAACGCGAGATTAAGCGTCTCTCCGAATTCGTCGCCCGCGCCCGCGCCGCAAAGCGCAGCAACACCGCCCTAATCGGAATGGGCCACCAGCGCGAAAAAGTCCTCGCGAAGAAACTCGAAGCCCTTGAGACCAGGGAACGAGAATACGCCAAAGTCGCCCTCAACATCGCCCCCGCGAAACTCTCCGGCCGCACTCCGCTCGAAGTCCAAAACCTCACTTTCGCCTACGGTGGAGACCCACTCCTCTACGACCACCTCTCCTTCTACCT
>CAOQNC010000031.1 GCA_948511255.1 uncultured Candidatus Saccharibacteria bacterium
GCTCTGGACAGCGCCAGCACCCAGGTCAAACCGACAATCAGACTCCCCAGCAGTCGGGCGCTCTCTCCGCCAACCACACCTCGGTTCAGCGGCACCAGCACGATCTTTCTTTTGCAGAACAAATCCGTCAGAGAAAACTTCGGCTGGGCTTGTCCGAGGACATTCCTCAGCCCCGGACGGAGCGTGAACTGGCGCAGCTTGTTTAATACCGGCTCAATCTGCTGCCGCCGCTGTAAGTCTGACAGCGCCTCGAACTGCGCCCAGAACGGCATAAGTGCCACCTTGTCCTTCACGCTGCAAGTGATTTTCCGGCGGAAGTTCTTATCGGTGAGCAGCGGCTGTAACCAGAGCAGCGAGGCCCCGTCTACCTCCACCAGCGTTAGCGGTGCGGCGGAAAGGCAATCCTGTATGCGCACACCCCAGCTATCACTCCACAACTCTTTAAGCACAGAGAGCACCGCATCGGCAATCAGGGCTTTGTTCTGGTAGTTCGGAAACGCCAGCGGGTTGAACCCCACCGGAGCATCACTGGACGGGTCGATCACTACCACATCATCGGCACGTTCTTCCGGGATACGGGCAAGGATGTCCGTTACCAAATCTTGTTTTGGGTCAAGGACTAGGACGCTGCGCCCAGCCTTGATGTCTGCGAGAATCAGGTGTAACATGGCGGTAGACTTGCCACTGCCAGTAGGACCAGTGATAATCGTGTGCTCCCGGCTATCCCCTGGCGAGATACTGAGTTTCTTTGGAACCATGTCCATACTTACCGCAAAACTGCGGTCGTTTTGAGGGATGTTTGGCTCCCGATACCACACGGACGCAAGCAAAAGCCTCGGATGTAGTCCCGGCGTTCCGGGCAACTCTTCCTCCCCAGCCGGGAGCAACAGGAAGCTGGCGAGCTCCTTTGCCGACAACCGCAGCGGAAAATGCCACGGCACATGGGAGCTGTTGATTTTCTCTGGATCGTCTGCTTCATCATAGATGCGCACCCCAGCGGATTCCAGGACTTTAAGGGCAGAGATGAGATTGCGGAAGCGGGCGGCGGCCCTCTCGTCCGATACACCGATGCGGATTGCCGCCTCGAACCCGTGTTGCTCGGCTTTCTCCCGCACAGTTTTGCGGGTTTCTGCGGTCGCCTTGCTGACCGAGCCGAAGATAACCTCCAACCAAGTAGCGTGTGGATCGGGGAGTTCGGCAGATACCGGAGAGGGGGCGAAGCCCCTCCCCAACACCACCTGTAGGATAGTTTCCGTGCCACGCTTGTCCTCGGTCATTGCCGCCAGCCCCGCCCGGATCACTGACTGCGCGAGATTGGTGTTAAGCGACAACACCGGACGGGTGATTTTGAGTTGACGCGCCAACCGGATAGACGTGCGGCTGTTTCCGTAGACCTCGCGGAATTGGATGTCCCCATGAGCGCGGAGCACCTGTACGATTTTCCCGATAAACGTCCGGTCGGCTCCCAGCAGGTGCGTCACTCGCCCATTCTTGCCCCGGCACTCCCAAATCACCGCCCCGCGAGGGCTGAGCGCCGAGAGATGGGTGAGAGCCTCCCACACGTCCTCAATGTTAAAAGGTCGTTGCCAGCTGACCTCCAGCCAGCAGATGTTTTCTATACAATGCTTACGCATAAGCCCACTCCTTTTTATCCACTCTACCACTTTCCTTGGGAGCGATAGAATTTGTAGATGCGCCAGCCAATGACTCCGAGAGCGGCGATAACTACAATGATGAGTAGATACACCCAAATCTCCAACAGATAGGCCACTGCCAATCGAAGCAGGAAGGCACTCAGCGCCAGCAGAGCGCACGCTTCCACGATTCGGGTGATAAGTTTCTTGGGCGGTTCCAAGCATTACACCTCCTTCCGTTTGTCAGGTCGGATTACTTTGTCAGAATAGGTCGGGACGGGGTAGCCGGGGATTTCTTGGTCGGAAGATACCTCATTCCCCCAGCAGTCCCATCCCGGCTGTCGATGGCGGGCGAACAGCTCAAGATAGGGACCGTCCGACAACCGCTCAATAATTGCGTATTGTTCAGCGGGCTTTTCCGAATGCCGAAGCTGCGGACAGAACATCCAATTTGGCTGTGCGTGGAACTTCACCGGGGCTTTGCCGCGAGTTGCAAACAGGCAGGTTTCGCTGGCGTTACGGATGTAGACACCAAGACCGAGCCGAGGCTTAATCCAGTAAATTGCTGAACGGTAAGTGAACCCCCACGCCTTGATGACCTCCAGCGCCTGTGGTATCAGCCCGTTCGGACACCAAAGATACAGATGGGCGCTGTCCTCGCACAAATCCGCCACCGGCATCGCCTTGATACGCTCCAGCGGCATCAGGTCGTAATGTTTGATGGCTCCATAATTTCCGCGCTGGTTGATGTCCCACGGCGGGTCGGCGAGGATGGTCTTGTATTTCTTGGAATTGGTGTCCATAAATCTCCTGTTTCTTGCTTTTGGTGGACACTTTACCGAAACTTTTCCCGAAACAAAAGCACAGGGGGAATAAGTTTTTCGACCGAAAAGACAGGCTCTAACAGGGGTCAGAGGGCGAATAAGCGTAGCCAATAACCGCCGTTGTAGTTTATACCGCATAACCATTTTCTCGCCCTCTGACCGCCCAAACTGCGCTATCTCCCAGTGTGCGGGCTTGACGCCTGGAGCATGGCGATATAGGCATCCAGACTCATCTTGTGGAGTTTGGCTTGGTCGGACAACAGCCGCCAAAGCATACGGTTCTCACGTTCCAGATACTTGAACTCTACCTCATATAGCGCCAAAAAAATCCCGCCAACGACGACGGTTGTAATTGCTACGATCAGCACAACATCAAGAATATCCACCCTTACCACCTCCTGATCATGTTCAGTGCGCCCTCGGCATAAGCGTTCACGAACCCCTGATAATACATCGCGCCCTGCGGATCTCTGGCGCTGAGTTGCTGCCCCGCAACCGAAAGCATGGCAGTATGGATCATCCCGTCCTTGGTCAGAGACGCCCGGCAACGGTCATAGACCGACAGCGTGGACGCCTCTTCGACGATTCTGGTCATCGTGGTTCGGCTGTGCCGGGATAGGAGGTGCATTCCTCCATCGTGCTGCGCCGGGAGAACCTCCACATACTCTGCATCGATGACCTCGCCGGGGTAGCTTGCTTGATAGCTCATAGTGTGCGGCTCCTTTCTCAATGTGTATCGCAAGGGCGACGGCGATAAGACTACCGAGGGGGCACCTCCTTTCCCGCCTGAGATGTTCATCCTTGACTCGCCGCTAGGATAGCACAACTTCTTGCGGTTGCCCATGGGAGCGGAAGTAGGTGGAAAACAGCGGAAATGGGTGGAATGTATGAGCGGAAGTCTGCGGAAGTTAGCGGAAATAAATATCACATTGACGACCCTAATACCTCCGGTTTTCACTTCAAAATGCTTGCTAACCAATCAGAAAGTCGCTAACACTATTGACAAAAATGCGTCTGTGTGCTACAATAGTTAGTATAAGCTAACCGCTTATGTAACTTAGCAATACATGTTCACAATTCACGCCCCCAGCGTAGATGATTGTGCGATTCGGCAGTTCTTTCCAAGGACTTCCGATAACACAATCATTGAAACAGGGAGGGCAAAATATATGAGGTCTATGCGATACCGCCTCGAATTAGAGGACGGAGATGAAGGCTACCTAATCTACAACGCAGAAACAGATTGGAACGGGATGCCCAAACCGGAAAACCTCCAGCGTCCATCCATTCGGGTTAAGAACGTGCCGTTCTGCGGAAAAGTCGTAGCCGACATTGCCAGTTGTGTAAGCATTGGCGACTTCTACGAGGTTGAGCCGGAGTTTGACGGAACGCCAGAGCGGTTTCTGCACGACACGTTCAAAGCAAATCACGTCCGGATTTTACACGGCGAGCTTCCTGAATGGGTATTGAGCGTTGTTCGTATTGACAGGGGTGGCGTCACAATGGCGTTCTTTTACCGAGAAACCGGTCAAGAGGAAACCGTCTATGTCAACTGGACAAACCGTCTTGAGATGCTATTCGAGGTCGACCGGGCAGATAGTAGCGGTGTTGACACCTACTTGGTAAAGCTGTCTGCTGAAGGGCCGGACTATGAGGACAGGCGTTATCTGAAAGTTACAGAACAGGACGCCTATGGTAAACGCGAAATCGTTTTCACCCAGTGGATTGGTGCAGAGAAAGCACACCCGCCGGGCGATGGCTGGGTCTACGCCTATGTCACAGAATACCGTTGAGTCTAAAACCAACACACCCTAACCGCCAGACGAGCGATCCCTATTTCCGCTGTGAACCACATTGCAAAGCAAAAAGCTGCGGACATCCCGCAGCTTTTCCTTTTCAACAGAGCAAAAATCTGTTATACTATAGATATCTTTTGTCGAGTGAGGATAGAGGTGATCATCTGTGTCGCGAACTAGCGATTTAGTCGATATTATGGTAGACGTCCGAGATCAGGATCGACTGGAATGTGGTAGACGCCTTTTTGAGCTCTTGGGGTATAATAACAGTGCTTTTATCACTGAACCCCAACTTGATGAATTGTTGTTTAAGGCGGTGCGCAAGTGCCTGGGCACAGATATTCACGCGGATATGCTACTCATGGCTTTTGGGTTGTTGCCAGGATACGAATACACAAACTTAGCAATAGGCGATAGGCGGGTAAGGTTTCTCCGCAAAAGTAGGTGGCTAAAAGTTAACCGAAGAAGCAAAATCAAAGATTATGACAGCGCAAATGAGGATGACCAAGTTGATGCTTGGGACAGTCTTCGTAATACAGAAAAGTATTGGATGGGGAAAATTGCCGACGAGTTCATAAAGCATATTAACCTGAGCGACAAAAACGGTGCCATAAAATACATAAAAACACTTGACAGTTATTTAGACGAGGTTCAAGATGCTTCTGGAAAAACAATTGACTATGTTCCGAAAACACCGCCCCAACTGCCTTCTACTGATGAGAACGATACTCTTGACGAGGAGATGGCAAATTCTGAGGAGACAAGCGAACAAAATGAACAGGAAGACGAACTTTTGTCGGGCGAATCGAAGGCTCCGCCGCATTCTGATACACCACCAGAGAAAGGCCCGACGCCAAATCTGCCTAAGGCGCATACGAATCATTTCTCGATAGGCCCGTTCATCAATATCGGTGAGAAATCTCAAATCAACCTGTCTTTGGTTAAAAACCCGGTATTTCTTACTATTGCGGGAATAGTGGTGGTCTTAGTGCTGTGGAGGCTGTCTTCTCCTGTATCTTCTAATACATTCATTATTTTAGACAGCCATATAATCCTTAGCCCAAATCAAATCTATGAGTTGCTGGCGGTAAGTTCTCTAGATAAGAATACAGACTCAGTTCTGCGCTATGTTAGTTCAGATCCCAGCGTGGTGGCTGTAGGCGAGTATAATGGAATGCTCCAAACCCCGGCAAGTCACGAAGTTGGCGGGATTCAGACTGCGAACATCACAGCTCAAGATGATCATGGGAATACCGCGATAACCACAGTTGAAGTTAACTTTTCAGCTGGTGGCGGCAATATCAACATTCAGCCCAACAATTCAGCTGGTGGCGGCAATATCAATATTCAACCTGATGATTTCGTGCCCGATTTCGCTGTCACCCAGAAAGTCCGTCTTGCTGGCGACTCCGAGTGGCGCGACTATGTCGAGGCAAATCTAGGGGATGTCATAGAAGTTCAGATTGAATATCAAAACACCGGCGAAACAGCCCATAGCAACGTAATAATGCGTAGCGTGCTACCCGCCAATCTTGCGTATGTCCCTGAAACGACATTGCTTTATAACGGTTCGCTTTCCGAAGGAGCATCCTCCAATCCAGATTCGCTCACTACGAAAGGCGTCAATATTGGAAACTACGAGCCACAAGCAAATGCCTTTGTTCGATTCTCCGTAAAGGTTGTTGACGTGAACTTGGCGGCCGGCTCAAACACTCTCGTAAATTGGGTGCGGGTTACGGTGGACAATGTCACACTACAAGATTATGCGTCCGTGATTGCTACGAAGGAATAATAAGCAGAAAGACAGTGCAAGCCGCCCTGCATAGGGCGGCTTTCCCTATCCCCCGCCCTTCGAGGGCTGGGGATTTTCTGTATCTTATAAAATCATAGTTACGGAGATCGGGCACAGCAAAGGCAGCGAACGGAGAATCCGGCGTTCCGATTGTTGTTGTTGGACGGATTGATGTTGCTGCTGCCGTTGAAGTTGAGGTTGTAGGCGTTGGTGCCGTTAGAGTGCGGGGTAGACGACCAGTAGTTGCCGTTGTTGCCGGCATTCTCGAACAGATTGCTGGTATTCTGCCAGACGTCGCCGCCCCTAATCTGTCAAACTGGAGTCCGAGGTCGGAACGGAGCCATTTGCGCTTGATACAAACCATAGCTTATACCAATCATCAAACCTGTCACTTGTTATCGCTTGAGGAGGCTCCACGATCTCCTGAAAAGAGAACTCCACCGCGCCGGAGCCAGAGGCTCAGGGCTTGGTGTCTATTCCCATAGGGGTTTATACCTATACGACCATTATAACATCCGCCCACAGACAGCAACATTATAATTTCAAAGAACGGAGATCGGGCACGACGAAGGCAGCGAACGGAGGCCGTCCCGGACCGATTGATGCTGTTGGACGGATTGATGTTGCTGCTGCCGTTGAAGTTGAGGCTGTAGGCGTTGGTGCCGTTAGAGTTTGGTGTAGACGACCAGTAGTAGCCGTTGTTCCCGGCGTTGGCGAACAGGTTGCTGGTATCCTGGTCGACGTAGCCGCCCCTAACGAACCACACTGAAATACGATGTCGGATAGAAACCGTTTGAGTTCGATATAAGTCGTAACTTACATAAATATCTGACCTGTCGCTTTTTATCGCTTGAGGAGGTTTCACGATCTCCAAGAAATGGCGTTTCGGCTGTAGCGGAAATATATCAGGCCGCAGTCTTCGCGCCGTGAGTTTTTAGGCTCATGAGCCTATTATAACATTGTGCGGAGATCGGGCAGAACAAAGGCAGCGAACGGAGAGACCGTTGTTCCGATTCCAGTTGTCGGACGGATTGATGTTGCTGGTGCCGTTGAAGTTGAGTTCGTAGGCGTTGCCGCTGTTAGAGTTCGGAGTAGAAGACCAGTAGACGCCGTTGTTGCCGGGCTGGGCGAACAGGTTGCTGGTATTCTGATTGACATAGCCGCCCCTATAACGCTCGGATGTTTAAGGAAACAATCACAGCCGTAGAAACTGCTTATACACAAAATCAGCCGTGGCTGGTTTTGCCGGTCAAGCCTGAAGTTATTTCATTTGTGATAACTTGAGGGAGTTTCACGATCTCCTGTGTTGGACGCGCCAGCCAAGGCGGATTTTCTCAGGCCCTGACTGTTACGCCATGGGATTTTATGCCCACGAGGTTATTATAACAT
>CAOQNC010000032.1 GCA_948511255.1 uncultured Candidatus Saccharibacteria bacterium
ATAATAAGGTTTCGTTGACGACGACGAATTTGGATATGGCGGTGGTGAGTTATTTACCGGCGGCAGGATGTAAAAATGGTGTAGTGACAGTGCCGGCGAGATTGATGGCGGAGTTTGTGAGTAATTTGCCTCGGGGGGAGATGGTGGAGATGACAGCAGAAGGCGAAAAAGTTACAATCCGGGCTGGCGAATATACTTCGAGCATAAATGGGGCGCTCGCAGATGATTTTCCGGAGTTGCCGGAGATTGAAGAGGACAAGGCGGTGAAGTTTACGCTGGGGGTGGATGAGTTCAAGGATGGGTTGGCGCAGGTGATGGTGGCAGTGAGTAATGACACGACGCGGCCGGCGCTTACCGGTGTATACTTTAATACGTTTGAAGGTGGGCTGTATCTTGCGGCAACCGACGGATATCGGTTGGCGGAACGGAAGGTTCTGGGGGAAACTGAGGCGGAAGTTGTGGCGATTGTGCCAGCATCTTCCCTTCGGACGGTGATGGGGCTGCTTGGGGATGAGGCGACGGAGATTGAGGTTTTGTTTGATGAGTCTCAAGTGAGATTTAGGCTGGGTGAAGTTGAAGTAACGTCAAAGTTGATTAGCGGTTCGTTCCCTGATTATAGGCAATTAATACCGAAAGAGACGGAAATTAAGACAGAATTGCCGCGCGACGAACTGACGCGGGTGACGAAATTGGCGGCGCTGTTCGCGAAAGAAGTCGGCGGGTCGGTAGTGTGTGAAACTTCTGTGGAAAACGGAACGTTTGCGATTTCTTCGGTGGCGAATGAGCTGGGGGAGAATAAGTCGGAAATTAAGACTGAGGTGAATGCGGACGGAAAGGTGACGCTGAACTCGAGGTTTTTGCTGGATACGTTAAATGTGCTCGGTGGAAAAGTGGTGAGTTTTGGGTTCTCGAATAAGCTAGATCCGGTTGTGCTCCGGAGCGACGCGACGGCGGATTATGTGCATATTATTATGCCGCTGAAATCGTAAAGTTGTAGTACGGGGCCGTGGAAAATGGTGATTAGAAGTGTAAAACTCACGAATTTTCGGTCGCATGAGAGTTTTGTGCTTCAGTGTAATCCACAGACGACAACGATTATTGGGGAAAACGGCTGTGGAAAAACCTCGGTTCTAGAGGCGATTTACGAGGCCTTACAGGGGAAAAGTTTTCGGGCAGTCGATCGGGAGATTGTGCGGCGAGGGGCGGAGTTTTATCGGGTGGAGCTGGAGTATGAGGATGGGCGGAAAGTGGTGGCGATATATGATGCTGGGTTGGCGAAGAAGGAGTTTTTGGCGGAAGATAAAAAGTCAAAACGGTTACCAAAGAAGGCGAAATATCCGATTGTCTTGTTCGAGCCGGATGATTTACATTTAGTTGGGTCGAGTCCGGTGAGTCGGAGGAATTATTTTGATCGAGTTTTTGGACAGTTGTCGGAAAAGTATAATACGGCGCTCTTGAGGTATAATAAGGCACTCAGGCAGCGGAACGAATTATTGAAGGACGAGGGGGTGCGGCAAGAGGATTTGTTTTCTTGGGATGTACTTTTGACGCGGCACGGAGCGGAGCTTGCGGAGGCACGGCGGGGGTTTGTCAAGGAGATAAATAAGAGGTTTACGGAAGTTTATCGGTCGATTGCGGAAAATGAAGATGAAGTTTTGTTGTCATATGAGAGTTCGGTGCGGTCGGAAAGTGAGTTTTTGGCGCGATTGATGGCGGATTTTCCACGTGATTCCCTGCTCGGGCATACGAGTTTCGGAGTACACCGAGATAATTATGAGTTTATTTTTAATGGGGCGGGAGCGGACGGATCGGCAAGTCGGGGTGAAGTACGGTCGAGTGTGCTGGCGCTAAAGTTCATCGAGGCAGAGATGGTGGTGTCGGTTTTGGGGCGGAGGCCAGTAGTGTTGTTGGATGATGTATTTTCTGAACTCGATGAGACGCGACAGAAATGTCTCGTGAGGAATTTTCGGGAGAATCAGATTATCTTGACTACTATAAGTAGTCAAGATAATCTTGCTAACTGCGTCGCTCTGGAGAAAAGGTAAACCTTTCCTTCTTTCGCTATCCTCGTTAGTTCAGATTATTATTACTTCCGTCGGAAGTAATAATATGTCTGGCTGCGTTGTTTTGGAGAAGAGGTAGAATGATCGGTTATGGTTGGGTTGATTTCTTGATGTCGAAGAGAACTAGTTTCTGAGATTTATTGGCGGATGATTTTTATGATTGATGGTTAGGCTGCATAGCTCCGATTGCGGACGTCGGCGTAGACGATGTATTGATGCTGGGCGATGAGGGGTTGTTGGTTTGGGTTGTTTTGTTGGTCGAAGTCTGGCGCGAGATCTTCGCGGAAGGCTTCGATTACTTCATCGCCGGTCAGGGTTGGTTCGTTGTTCATAGCGATACGAGTGCTGGCGTCGTAGTCGTTGAGGAAGTTTGTGTATTCTACCAAGGCGATGAGGCCTTCGGCGTCATCTTTCGACATGCCGGAGTAGTGGGCGAGGATTCCGGATGGAGTGGTGTCAAGAGGGTGTTCTTTCTCGTAGGCTTCTTCGTAAGCGGTGACTGGATTTTTAGAGTCTTCGTAGGCTCCCATTTGTTCGAGAATGCGCTGATCTTCGACGTAGCGTTGGTAATATTTCATTTCTGAGTCCCACATGGAATTCTCTGAGCTGTTGACGCAGTTAGCGCCAGTTGCCCAGCCTTGGTTTACTGGATCAAGGCTACTGAGCCCATCAATAATACTGACGACGTCACTGACGATTGGGATACTATTAAGAATGGTGCTGAAGCCGCCGGCGCTGCTGCTGGCTTCTAGATTGCTAAGGATGCCGGAATCAAGAACGCCGAACGGAGAGTCGCGACCGTCACAGTAAGTGATATAACGAGCTAAGTTGGAGTTGTTGTTGATTTTACAGTTACCGTCACTATCGCAGTCGAGATTTGTTGTGTTGCCGCTGCCTTTTCCAGTTAGGACTGCGCCGTAAGTTGAGTCGTCCGGATCGAGCTCAATAGTGGAGAGGTCGGTGGTGGTGACTGGATTACAATAAATGTCTCCGACGGCACCGATTTCTTCTAGCGCTGGACAATCTCCGAAAGTCGTCATATAGGAGCTGTTTTCTCCTTCTGCGGAAGCTCTACCTCCGATGGATGCTAAGGCGGTGGAGGTTGTGCGCATGAGAGATGTAATGCTGGTTAATTTTGTGGTGGCTAAGGATGGCGCGAGACTGTAGGCGATACTGCCGAGGAAAGTGTTTTTATTTGTGACATCGAAGGGACTCAAGTTTTTGCGATCGATTTCTGCGTCCATGGCAAGGATGGTGTTTGTGGCTTGATTGAAGGCGGTGGCGACGCTTTTTGATGAGAGAGACTGGCCACTGCCGGATCGACCAACCCTAGTATTAGCGGCGGAGGCACCTTTAGTGAATAGCTCGCCCGCTGGGATACCGGTTGCGGTTTCGAATACGTTAGTGAAGAGTGCTTGAGCAATAGTCGGGACTAGGAAGCCAACGGCGGCGTTGACGGCGGTGGCGATACCGACGTTGACGACGGTAGCCACGAAGAAGCTGCCTACAATCTTTGCGAGGCCACCAGTACCAATTGCGACGGCCATGGAAAGGGCGGATTCGGCAATTTGGGTAAGTGCGCAGCCTGTAGCTGTAATGGTATTGAACCCAAGGAATTTTACAACTGCGTTAGTAGTACGATCTAGGGAGTAATTTTGAGTGGTTGCTTTTTGGGCTGGAGCGTCAGCCAAAACCATTTGCATACCATTAGACTGGAGCGGTGCGCCGGTAACATCTTCTTTGGATTCAGAGGAACCGTTGCTAAGCTTTTGGACCTGGGCGGTTGTGCTAGTGCTGAGGAAATTCATAACTTCATGATAGGCGGAGGTGTCGCCGTAGCCAGCTTTCATTTTGCTGATATTTTCCATGAAGCCCATGAAATAGTTAATAGATTGGTAGATTTCGTTGGCGGCTACGGCCATCGATATCAGATTGGCGACCTTTAGAACTGCGCAACTAGCATCGAGAATACCCGTGGCGGTAGCGGCATTTTTGGCGAGTCCGCTTACGAAAGATTTAGCTTGCACTTCCGCTTCAGCTACGCTTGTTCCAGATTTGTTGGCTCCTGAACCACCGTCTATCTTATTTTCAACTACCGTTGTAGTAACTTCTTTACCATCTTCACCTTTGGTGGTAACTTCGCGTTCTTGCTTGTTACCGGTTGAGAGGTTTGTGGTATTTCCTTCGAATTTCTGGGACATGGTTTTGTCGAAGGCTGCTAAGTCGGCATCGGCGTCATTGGTTTGCTTAAACCCACTGAATAGGTTGCGACTGAGGCCGAGTTTTTGGTATATTTTGTTTGCGATGTCGTCGAAGAAGGTGGCAACGCGTCCGCGCTTGGCGCTGGAATAAGCATCGCGGAAGTCAACGTCGGAATGGTATTTATTAATGAAGTCGCTTGCGGAGATAGTTTCGTCATTCCATTTTAGGACGCGATTTGTGCCGGATCCTTCGACTTCGATACCGTAGCTGGCTAGGCGTTTCTGGAAGGAGTTGGACATGTGCTTATATTTTTTAGCACCATACCAAGTGACTGTGGTCTGATTCCCGCCTTGGAGCATGTATTTCATGATTTGCGGGGTACGGAGGGCGTAGCTGGTATATTGGGTGTCGGTGGCTTCTGTGAATAGGGCTTCCATGGCGGGGCCAAGGAGTGAATTTGAACTCCCAAGGAAAGTTCCCCCGCCAATCAGAGTTAAGGCTATGGCGACAATGGCACCGATACCTTTTTTCTTACCTTTGACTTTAGTCTGGTTTGGCGCCTCTTTTCCATTGCCGGTATAATATGATTTTTCCGCGCTGTTGGTTAGGGCATTATTTTCTGCATCACGAAGATTAGCAACGACGTCGTTGCTTGACCCGCTTTTGTCTGGAAGTGGATTATTTGCCATAGGCTACCTTCGGGCGCCTCCGGGGCGGGTGGTGATGAGGGATTCTTCGGTTTCGGAAGCGATGATTTGGATATGGACGTGGTTGGCGCCGGCGAAGAAGAGGCCTTGGCCGACTGGGAAGTTGGCGAGGCGTTTCTTTTCTTCGTTGGTGAGTTTAAAGACATCGGAAAGAACATCGACGGCGGACGCAGATTGTTTCAGGAGGAGTTGCATGGAGGAGTTCGCGACGATAGCGCGACCCATTTTGCTACTCATAAAGTCTTCAACGTCCTGAGTAATAGTGGTGAGGCCAAGGTAGTATTTGCGGGCGCGCTTGGCGAGGCTGAAGAGGAAGTTTGCGGAATCGTCGTATTTCATGAGCTGCCAGGCCTCATCGACGATGAGGAGGCGGCGTTTTTGGTCGGCGCGGACAATATTCCAGATGTGGGAAAGAATAATATACATAGCGACGGGACGAAGTTCGTCCTCGAGGTCACGGATGTTAAAGACGACCATTTGGTTGTTGATGTCGATGTTGGATTGTTGCGAGAAGATGCCCGCGAAAGTACCGGTCGTGTATTTGCGGAGGCGCTGGGCGAGCTGTGGGCCGGTGCCGCCCATGTGGAGGAGAGTATCGTAGAGATTGATGATGGTCGGCGGGGTGGCTTGGTGCGTAAGGGGGTCGCTGGTGATGCCGGCGCGAGCGTAAGTATCAATGAGGGCTTGGTCGAGGTCAGCCTCTTCGTTGGCGGTTAGAGCCGGGACGACCTGGCCGTTGGCGGCGACTTGGTTACCGCCAAGCATGAGGCGGAAGAGGCCGTGGAGAGTGACAAGATTAGCGCGGAGAGCGTCATTGGCATCTTCGCTGTCGACGACTTTCGGGAGGTCGAAGGGGTTAATACGGACGTCGGAGTTGAGCGAGAGGCGAATATAACTGCCGCCGACGGCGTCGCAGAGCTTCTGGTACTCGTTTTCTGGGTCGATAATGAGGATCTCGGCGCCAATCATCATGGAGCGAAGGGCTTCGAGCTTGACGGCGAAAGATTTACCAGCACCGGATTTCGCGAAGACGACGAGGTTGGCGTTTTCTAGGCTGAAGCGGTCGAAGATGACGAGGCCGTTGTTGTGCATGTTGATACCGTAGAGGATGCCCTTTTCTTGGGTGAGGTCGGCGGAAGTGAACGGGAAGCTGGTCGAGATGGCGCCGGTGTTCATGTTGCGACGAATTTGGAGTTGGTCGGTACATTGCGGCATAGTGCTGTTCATTCCCTGCTCTTGTTGGGCGCTGGCGACTTTCGAGAAAATCATTTGTTGGCCGAGGAGGGTTTCGACTTTGTGTTGGACGAAGTTAAGTTCGTCGAGGGAGTCGGCCCATAAAGTAATATATAGACCAAAGCGGAAGAACTTTTCGGCACCGACTTGGAGCTTGTCGCGGAGTTCCTCGGCATCATTGATGGCGGCTTCGATTTCTGGGTCACGGACTTTACCGCGTTCGGCATTGACTTGGTAACTAGCTTCGAGTTGGGTGACTTTTTTGCGGAGGTTTTTCATGACGACGGTGGTTTCGACAGGATAGACATACATAGAAACGTCGAGAACTTCGTCGATGTTGATAAGGGAGGAAATCCAACCAGTATAAAGGGTGCGGGGATAGCCATAGACGTAGATGGTGCGACCGTATTTCGTGCCAAGACGGAAATAGCCGGAGTGGATTTCGATGGAGCTTGGGGAGATGAGATCGCGGAGGGTGGTGATGCCCTGTTCAAAGGCTTGCTGAACTTCGGCCTCTTCGGCGTGCTGGGATTGGATGGCGATTTCGGCGGCGGTAAGTTGTTTCGCGGCTTTATTTTTTCTAGGCATTTGGTTTCTCTCCTTTACGAACATAAGTGGTGGCGAGTTTAGAAAAGTCGACGAGCGGTTCGCGGACGGCGGTGTCGGGGTTATTGAAGTTGTAATACAATTCACTTAACTCGCGGGTGTTGAGGCGGACGGACTGGATACCGATCTGGAAAAGACCGGAAATAACTGATTCGACGCGGTTATTAAGTTCGTCGACAGCTTTGTTGTAAGTGTCGCGATTGATGCGGGTGACTTCGGGGGCTTTTTTGCCGAAGGTTTTGAATAAGTTCTTGGTC
>CAOQNC010000033.1 GCA_948511255.1 uncultured Candidatus Saccharibacteria bacterium
GTGTGGGCTCGTCGGTAGTGAATGCATTGTCGAATAAGATGATTGCCGAGGTGCGGAAGAACGGAAAAGTCCACCACATTGAGTTTGAACAGGGGAAGACGCTGGGGAAGGGGCTAGAGATTATTGGGGAGACGGACGGGACGGGGACGTCAGTGACGTTTTATCCGGATCCGACGATTTTTAAGGAAACGACGACGTTTGATTATGGTTGGGTGTCGAATTATGCGCGGCATCAGGCGTATCTGACGAAGGGGATTTTGATCGAGGTGAAGGACGAGCGGACGGGGGCGCGCGAGTCGTTCTACTTTGAGGGCGGGATTCGGAGCTATGTGCGACGCCTAAACGAGGGGAAGGAAGTGGTTTCGGATGACATCTTCTACGTTGAGAAGCAGATGGAAGATACGATGATTGAGGTCGCGTTGCAGTATAATGATACGTTCTCGGAGACGATTAAGCCTTTTGCGAACAACGTTTTGACGCCGGAGGGCGGGATGCATGTGGTTGGGTTCCGGACGGCGATGAACCGGGTGATTAATGATTATGCGCGAAAAAATGGGCTTTTGAAAGAGAAAGAGCCGAATCTGACGGGGGATGATATTATGGAAGGGTTGGCGGCGGTGATTTTGGTGAAGTTGCCGGATCCACAATTTGAGGGGCAGACGAATAATAAGCTCGGGAATCCAGAGGTGCGAAGCTATGTCGACAAGGTGATGACCGAGTATTTCGGGTATTATTTGGAGGAAAATCCGGCGATTGCGAAGAAAATTGTCGGGAAGGCGACTCTTGCGGCGCGGGCGCGAAAAGCGGCGCGGGCGGCGCGAGACAATGTCATTCGGAAAGGGGCGTTCGAAGGGCTGAATTTGCCATCGAAGTTGGCTGATTGTTCAAGCCGGGATCGGGCGGAGTGTGAGCTCTTTATCGTCGAGGGTAACTCGGCGGCGGGTTCGGCGAAGGAAGGTCGGAATCCGAAGATTCAGGCGATTTTGCCGTTGCGTGGTAAGGTTTTGAACACGGAGCGGGCGCGGCTTGATAAGATGTTGGCGAACCAGGAGCTGGTTTCGTTGATTAAAGGTCTCGGGGTAGGGATTGGCGAACAATTCGATATTCAAGGGCTCCGGTATCATAAAATCATCTTCATGACGGATGCTGATGTCGACGGTCTTCATATCGCGACGCTGTTGATGACGTTCTTCTTCCGGTATATGCCAGATGTGATTACGGCGGGACATGTGTATCTGGCGAAGCCGCCGCTGTTTGGCTTGATTAAGGGGACGGGGTCGACTAGGAAAATTGATTATATGTATGATGAGGCGGCGCTAGAGAAGAAGCTGTCGGAGAAGATTGCGGAACGGAAAGCGGCGGGGACGAAAGTTGACGAGAGCCAAGAGCGGTTCAAGCAGGCAGGCTATACGGCGCAACAGCGGTTCAAGGGTCTTGGTGAAATGGATGCGAAGCAGCTTTGGGAGACGACGATGGATCCGGAGAATCGGATTCTGGTTCAGGTACATATCGACGATGCCGAGAAGGCGGACGCGGTGTTTACGAAGCTGATGGGCGACCAGGTGGATTTGCGTAAAAACTTTATTCAGGCAGGGGCGGCGACGGTCGATCTTGATGATTTGGACTTTTAAGGAAGGAGTGAAAAATGGCTAAAGATGATGAATTAAAGAATATGAACACTCCTCTGGAGGGGGCTGATGATGCTGCGGCTGATGAGATGAAGGATATGACCGTGGCGGGGGAAGAAGTGAGCGGGGAGGTGATTGACGGGATTGAGAAGCGGGGCGTCGAGAGCACGATGGAAGAATACTTCTTGAAGTATTCGATGTCGGTGATTATTGACCGTGCGCTCCCGGATGTGCGCGATGGTTTGAAGCCGGTGAATCGCCGTATATTATATACGATGAATAAGAATGGCTGGAAGGCTCCGCATGCGACGGTGAAGTCGGCGCGTATCGTTGGTGACGTGATGGGTAAATATCACCCACACGGCGATTCGTCGATTTATATGGCGATGGTGAACTTGGCGCAGCCGTGGAAAATGCGCTATACGCTGATTGAAGGTCAAGGTAACTTCGGTTCGATGGATGGGGATGAACCAGCGGCTTACCGCTATACTGAGGCGCGGATGGATAAGGTGGGGGCGGAACTTTTGACGGATATTGAGAAGGAGACGGTGGACTTCCGGGATAACTTCGATGGTACCGAGCAGGAGCCGGTGGTTTTGCCGGCGGCGCTCCCGAATATTCTTTTGAACGGGCAGATGGGTATTGCGGTCGGTATGGCGACGAATATTCCGCCGCATAACTTGTCGGAAGTGGTTGACGCGACGGTGGCGCAGATCGATAATCCGGAGATTTCTCTCGATGGGCTAATGGAGCACGTCAAGGGTCCGGATTTTCCGACGGGGGCGGAAGTTTATGGCGGGACGCCGATGAAACAGGCTTATGCGACAGGGAAGGGGTCGGTAACGATTCGGGCGGTGGCGAATATTGAAGAGAAGAAGAATGGCCGCTATGCGATTGTGATTACGGAAGTACCTTACGGGATGAGCAAAGAAGGCTTCATCGAGAAGGTGCGCGAGCTGGTTTTGAATAAGAAGTTGGATCATATTGCGGATGCGCGCGACGAGTCGGCACGCGGGAAAATCCGAGTGGTGGTCGAGCTGAAGAAAGATGCGTTCCCGAAGAAGATTTTGAACCAATTGTATCGGATGACGCCGCTACAGACTACATTCCATTATAATATGTTGGCGTTGGTCGACGGGGTGCAGCCGCGGGTGCTTGGGTTGAAAGAGATTTTGGCAGAGTTTATCAAGCACCGACAGAAAGTTGTCAGGCGGAGGACGGAGTATGACCTCCGGAAGGCGAAGGAACGTGCACATATTCTCGAAGGTTTGAAGATTGCGCTTGATAATATTGATGAAGTTATTAAGACGATTCGCGAGAGTTATGATGACGCAGACAAACGGCTCATGGAACGGTTTGGGCTGTCGGAAATTCAGGCAGCGGCGATTCTCGCGATGCAGCTACGCCGGCTCCAAGGTCTCGAACGTGACAAAATTGAGGAAGAACTTCGGGCGCTACTCGCGCAGATTGCGGAATATGAGAAGATTTTGGCGAGCGAGAGTGAGATTCTCCGAGTTGTGAAGGAAGAGCTCTTGGCGCTGAAAGATAAATATGGCGATGCGCGCAAGTCGAAGATTTTCAATCATGAAGTTGGGAAGTTCTCGGAAGAGGAGCTGATTCCGGATGAAGAGAGCGTTGTATTGCTGACGACCGAGAATTATATGAAGCGGGTTTTGCAGAATGACTTCCGGCGACAGAACCGGGGTGGAAAAGGCCGCAAGGGAATGACGACGAAGGAAGAAGATGTGATTTCCCAGATTGTGACGACGAATTCGCATGATTTCTTGTTGTTCTTCACAAATCAGGGGCGGATTTTCCGGATGAAGGCGTATGAAGTGCCGCAGGCGTCGATGACTGCGAAGGGAACGGCGGCGGTGAACCTGTTGAACATGCACCCAGACGAAAAGGTGACGGCGATTATTAAGCAAGGTGCGAACATCGATGGCTATCTGTTTATGGCAACGAAGAAGGGCACGATCAAGAAGACGCCGGTGAAGGAATATTTGAATATTCGGGCGAACGGGTTGGTGACGATTAAGCTCGACCCGGGCGATGAGTTGAAATGGATTCAGGAGACGACCGGGGATCACGATGTGGTGATTTCGACGTCGGCGGGTCAGGCGATGCGTTTCAATGAGAAAGACGTGCGGTCAATGGGGCGTTCGGCGAAGGGGGTGCGCGGAATTCGCTTGCGCCCGAAGGATGAAATTGTCGGTATGGACGTGATTAAGGATGAAAATCAGAAGTTGTTGGTGGTTTCGGCGAACGGTTATGGCAAAGCGACTTTGGCGAAGAACTTCCCGACGCATGCGCGAGGCGGGGTTGGAATTAAGGTCGCGGCGGTGACGGAGAAGACTGGTTCGATCGTGGCAGTGCACACGTTGGATCCAGAAGCGAAAGAAGTAATCATGATGTCGACGAAGGGGCAGGCAATTCGGATTGCAGTGAAAGAGATTCCGACGCTTGGTCGCGCAACGCAAGGGGTGAGGATCATGCGTTTGAACGATGGTGATACCGTGGCGTCGATCGGGGTGGTGATGCCAGAGGAAGAAGGGGAAGAGTAGAAGTTCCTCAACGGAAAAGTCTAGTTAAGCACTTTCCTCATCGGGTGACGCTCTCGAAATCGAGTCCTTCGGACCGTGATTTCGGCCCACGTCAGCCTTGATATGATTCGAAAAGTACTTAATCTGGTCTAATGTTTGGTTTTCGGTCGGGCTTTGTTGGGTTTTGTCTTGGTTGATTTAGCCGGGTTTGGTTGGGTTTCCGCCTCAGCCTCCGCCCCGCCAAATAAGTTATTAAGTCTGTTGGGTAGACTTTTAGATTAATATCGCGATATCTATTTATTGTAAAAAAGGAATAAGTATGTGCTATATCGCTCTCCGGGTCTGCGTTTTGCGCAGGTGGAGATTTGTGACTTATTTTGGCGGTTGCGGAGGCTGGGGCGGAGAATTAAGAAATAATGGGCAGGTTTGTGAGTTTTACGCTTCTGGGGCTGAGTCAAAATTACCAGTGCTACTTGTTTTGTTGATGCAACGGACGCTCCTGCCTTGTCGTCGTCGGCTGTTAGTGTTATTATTGGCGTCGACGGTCGAGGATGACCCGTCTAGGTAGAGCATATAAGCATTATTAGCATCGCTGGCTGATGTGGACCAATAATATCCTCTTTGCCCTGCTGGCCAGATCATTAGGTCATCTATATCCACGTAGCCGGCGCGAACGAAGAAGAGTGGAGAGAGGTTAATATTATGTTGTTTGCCGTCTGTATCGGTGCCGGTGAATGTGGTAGAGACACTATATTGGTTAAGTAGGAAGGAAAAACTGCCGCTTTCTGCTGTATTAGAGGTCGGTAAGGTCCAGTTGGCTGGACAGATGCTGCCAGTGGCGTTTTGGGTGGTGATTTTTCCGCCGGTGCCTGCCGTGGCAGCGTTCCAGGTGTAGTAGTTGCCAACTAAATAATGTGCGTCATAGATTTTACAAACGGCGCTTGCGCTTGCGTTAGCGGCGGTGTTAGTATTTTTGGTACAAGTAGTATGTCCATCGGTACCAAGATAGCTGGTTTTGGAAAGAAAATCAGGATCGTTCGATGGTGTCCAATCTGTTACGTTGATAAAACCGGCAGTGCCGCAGTTTGATAATCCGACTTTTTGACTGCCGCATGAAGTGGTGTTTGTTGGGGTGGCGTAGACGTATTTTCCTTGATCCCATGAAAGGGTATTGGTTGCGGCGGTGCTGACGCCGCTTGCGGGCATGGACGTAGAGGTGTTTGTTGGTGGATAGGTGCTGGCACTGTTCCAGGAAAAGGTTTCACCGGTTCTTGAGCTGGCGATAGCTCCGGATGCTTTTATATCGAGATCTAAGTTTTGTACCATCCAACAGTTATTGTCTTTTAGTTTCGCTACCCAATAACTCTTATTATCACGCAGATCAATAAGTTGCTTTGTGTCACCGACTGTGCTGGCTTTGCAAATTTCTGGCGTCATCTCTTGCATGTTAGTTATGGAAGTTAAGCCGGTAATCTCTAACGGACTAGAAATAACGGAAAGAGTGACTTGATTCTCATACGTATCTGCCGGTTTATCATTTCCAATATGTGCGGCAAAACTCAAAGTAAGGGTTTTGCTATCTTCTTTGATGTTAGTAGAGTTATTAGAAGCGATAACGTCTCCACGGTTATTAGTTGGAACTTTAGAGAAAGTAGTTCCTGGCGTTTCTCCTTCTATTGCATTATAACCCCAAGTATTAAGTGGAAGTTCTTCGTAAGCTGCCGAACTTGTAACTCCATTAATAGTTGCGCCAGTATTCTTACCCGTTAGTTCTGACTTATTACTACCTAAATAAACCGTATAGCCTCCAGAGTTTTCTACTCCAACAGTTGCCTTTATGGAATACTTCGCAGAAGCACCATCAGCAGTTATAGGAGTTAGTGAAGCACTTCCATCTTCTGGAGTGAAGGCAATGTTGACGGTGGAAGTGATAGTTGATGAACCAGAGTCGCTGCCAGTATTTCCAGTTCCGCTATCGTCTGGAGCACCGTCATAATAAGCATAGACAGAAGTTGTCGTGGAATTGATAAGTAAAAAAGTTAGTAAAAACAGAAGCAAACAACTTACTTTTCCAGAAGAGTTAAGTTTTATATTATGGCGTTTTAGCATCACGGCCCTCCTTTTAGGTAATAGACGCCTGCCGGATGCTGATTATTCGTTCAACGGGGAATAAAAAGGCACCACAGCGGGCGTCTACTCCTTCACTACAAGTTGCTGACGATATACGTTTCACACGCTTGTAATCGCTATGATGCCATTTCAACGTATGAAAATAAATATATATCGTCAACAAACAAAATCAACTTGTATTTAATGTGAAGTAGTAGACACTTTCATTTTAGCATGGAAAAATGATTTTGTGTGAAAAATGTGCGAGTTTGGTGGATTTTGCGGCTGAAAATTTAGCGTTTTGGGTGAAGAAAAACGTGTTTTGAATGAGTAATAAAATTGTTCAAAGAGTGATTTTTGAGTAAAAAATGTGTTCAAAACAGGGTATTTTTGGTGATTTTGGAGGATTTTCGGGATTTTAACGCGCTTGTGCTTGTTATTTTGGAAAAATTTGTATTACACTCGGAGAATATTAAAAATAACTGCGAGAAAATATGAAAAAATTACCAGTTTTGCTATTAATTTTAACTTTGGCTGCGACACCGGTGCAGGAGATTTATGCGTTAGAAACAGACATGGGAACGGACGCGCTAGAGGCGGAAGTGGATGCTGCGGAGGCGACGGAACAGAGAGCAACGACGGAATGGCCGGTGCTGAATGATTTTGATGCGAGGTTTCATATTCAGGTGATTAAG
>CAOQNC010000034.1 GCA_948511255.1 uncultured Candidatus Saccharibacteria bacterium
GGCGATGACGTTTTCGTTGGCGTTTTTTGAGGAGCGGTAGCCGGTGGCGAGCTGGTAGCCGGCGCGGTAGGAGGCGAAGATTTTTTCGAAATAGTCGGGGGCGAGGCGGTTGTCGGCGTCGAAGATGAAATAGGCGTCGTAGGATTTGTGTTGGGGAAGGATTTGTTTCAGGGCTTCGTCGAGGGCGTAGCCCTTGCGTTGGCGCTCGGGGCGGGTGCGGATGATGACGGAGGCGCCGTGCTTCTGGCAGATCTTAACGGTCGGGTCTTGGTCGGATTCGACGATGACGAAGATGTCGCGCATGGAGAGGGGGCTCGGGGTGTTTTTGGCTGAAGCGGCGGTGGCGGTCATGATGGTTTGCCGTTCGAGGCTTTCGAGGAGGCCTTCGATGACGGCGCTTTCGTCGCGGGCGGCGATGAGGACGGCGATTTTTTCAGGGTTTTCACGGGGCGTGAGGTTGAGCTTTTGGCGACCCATGACTAGTCCGGTTGAGAGAAACCAGATAGTTCCGAGGATTACGAGGATGAAGCCGATGAGAATTGTCATTTTTGATGCCCTTTTGGTGATTTTGCTTGTGTTATGTGGTTATTATTCCCTGCTTTTATTTTCCGTCAGTGCGGACCATGTTCGGGAAGTAGCGCTTTAGGTAGTCGTCGTTGAACTTGGCGTCGAGGAATTCACCGATGGGAGTGAAAGGTTTGACGCCGTGGTGACGGAGGTTTTGGCGGAGGATGGCGGTCCAGGAGATGAGCATGTTGAAAATCATGAAGACGAGCAAGAGGACGAAGAGGCGCTCGCCGAACTCGCGGGGGATGCTTTCGATGAGGTGGGAGAGGAAGGGGTAGATGATTTTGACGAGGATGAGGCCTAGAATCCCCCAGAAAGCCATAATCGGGACGGTGGTGCGGCCGGCGATGTTCATGATTTGGTTCGAGTAGTCCCAGGAGGTGGTGCCAGTGAAAGTTTCTTGGAGAAAGCTGAGGCCGTATTCGACAGCGCCGCCGATGAAGGCGGAATAGACGAAGATTTGCCAGTTTTCGAGTTTTTTGCGGAGGAGAACCCAACACATGAGGGCTGCGCCGAAACCGTAGATGACGTTGAAGGGCCCCCAGATGACGCCGCGGTGGGTCATCCAGACGCCGGTGCCGGTCGCGAAGTAGGTTTGGCCGTAGATGAGGAGGTCCTCGTAGATGGTGCCGAAGACGGAGCCAATCAGGAAAATGAAGAAGAGTTTTTTGAAGGAGAGACCTTCGGCGAAGGGGTGCTTTTTGGCGGGCTTGGTTGGCTTTGAGAGCTTTGCCGGCTTTGAGGATTTGGTCGATTGGGTGGGCTTTTCTGCGGATGATTCGGAGGCTTTAGAGGCTGTGGTGGACGTTTGGGCGGTTTTAGTAGTCATTTTTGTCTTCTCCGTGCATTTCGTGAAACTTTTCGAGCGCAAACTGGTCATATTCGGTCGGGTCGATTTCTTCCCCGCTCAAGTATTTGTCAAACAGTTCTTCTTCCGGAAGTTTGGTCATAAGAATATTATAGCATAAATAAAATACGGGCGATAGAGGTCTGAATTAGTAAGTTTGTAGTATTTCTAGTATGTTTCGAGCAAGAGAATTAAACTCTTGGTCGGCTTTGGAGATATTTTCTCGTGTACCTAATTGCGTAGCTTCAGCTTGCGACGGGTCGATATTGAAAAGCGCGATGCCGTTTTCATGAGTGATGGCGGGCAATCGACCATAATCCTGTATGTCCTGCAAGGAAGCTTTGCAGCTTTTGGCGACTAACCCGTTTTTGCAGTGTTTTTTGCTTAAACATTCCTCTACCTTGATAGGAATTTGACTAATCCATTTTTGATGATCTTTGATAGGTCTATGACCGTAGACGTTATAGGAGTTTAAAATATACCCAATAAAAAGGCCTTCTCCATTGAGAACATATTGAGTCTCTGCATTTCCAGAGAGCGCTTTACCGGTATCGCGCCAATTGCGTTTCCACTTTGTGAGCATATTGCCCAGATTCTCGATGCCTTGTAGACTGAGAGCGTCAGGCATGAGCGGTACTACGAAATAGTCACAGCCAAGTAAAATAATCCGGTTTAAGAGCCCCAGGTTTGGGGAGGTGTCGATGACAAAAATGTCGATTTCTTGAGACATGCCGATTTGACGAAGCGTGCGATCGATTGCGCTGGTTTGGAAGTATCCGATTTGTTCTCCGGCGGCGGCAGCGTTGTAGCCGGTTGCTAGGATATTTTCATATTCGCTCAGACGCATATCGCCGCGTAGGAGGAAGAGATTTTGAACGGCGCCTTTTGCTGGCTCAAGATTAAAGTCGACATTAATATCAGCTCCACCGCGGATGACGCCTTTTAAGACGTCGTAGATTGTTCTGCTGCTTGCTGAAAAAATTGTATTGTCATAATATTCTTCGCCGAGTGCTAGGCGGGTGAGGTTGCATTGTGAATCGAGATCAACTAGTACGGTTTTGTATCCTTGATTGGCGAATTTGACTGCCGTATTGAAGGCTAGGGTGGTCTTGCCAACGCCTCCTTTATTGTTGAAGAAGACTAGTTTCTTGGATCGCGCAAACTTCATAACTTTATTATAGCATAGAATGTAGTTTTGTTCTGCGGATTTTGGTTGACTTTTGGCGTAATGTTTAGTATACTGGGGGTAGTTTAGGCGGTTGCCGATTTCGGTGCGTCTGGATGGTTAAAAGTTGGGGTATTAGCTCAGTTGGCTAGAGCGCTTCAATGGCATTGAAGAGGTCATGAGTTCGAGTCTCATATACTCCACCATGGAATGATTAAATATCTCTCGCAAGGCAGTTGCGGAGATATTTTTGTTGCGAAAATAGCACAGGGATTATTGTCGAGAAATTGGAGGAGATCGGGCACTGCAAGGGCAGCGAACGGAGTAGCCGTTCTGCCGATTGTTGTTGTTGGACGGATTGATGTTGCTGGTGCCGTTGAAGTTGAGGTTGTAGGCGCTGGTGCCGTTAGAATTCGGGGTAGACGACCAATAGCGGCCGTTGTCGCCGGCGTTGGCGAACAGATTGGTATTCTGGTTGACGTTGCCGCCCCTTGAGGTCAGCGTGGTCGCCCACCAGAGAAGAATATCATCTGCTACTTGACGCCGGAGACTTGGTGTTGGCTGCGTAAGCGAGCCAAAGAAGACGCTTGAAAATGTTCCTTGCCGTGGCGAAGAACTGAAACTTATCTGTGAACTTTTTTGCGAGTTCGCGAGAGGTCTTCACGATCTCCATGATTGAGAATGTGGCCGGGCTGGAGATGTGAAACTCGGAGCGCGGCGGGATTCCCGTAGGGGTTTATGCCTACGGTTTTATTATAACATTGCGTGGGAGAGGAGCGGCTCGGTTTTGTTTGACGATAAAAACTTCGGTTTGCGGGGGACAGTTCGGTTTGGCGAGATGGCGAGGAACTTCGCCCCAGGCGCCGCTCCGCCAGATAAGTCCAATGCTAGAGAAGTCGTGTGGGGTTCGGGAACTCCACGAGTGACTTGTTGGGCTTCTAGTAAGTTTTACGATATCGGTTTTGTAAAAAAGGAATAGGTAGGTGCTATATCGTTCCCCGTTTTGGTGGGAGCTTGTGAACTTATTTGACGGTTGCGGAGGCTGGGGCGAAGTTGGAACGTGAGATAGGGACCGGGGTGTTTAGCGGGCGACGCAACGAACAGAACGGCCGACGCCGCGATAGCTGCTAGTGGAGGGGCTAATGCTGGTTAATCCGCTGAAGTCGAGATTGTAAGCACTGTCGGCGTCTGAGTAAGCGGTAGAAGACCAGTAGTTGCCATAGTCTCCGGCGATGCCGAGTAGTCACTCTGGGTCTTGATAGATTACGCCGCCTCGGACGAAGAAATACCCATTGCCGGTTAACTTTGCGACATCATATCCGATATCTCCAGCGTTGATTAGGTTGGCAAAGCTGCTTGGGTTGGTGTTGTTTGAGGTTGGAAGCTGCCAGTTTTTGGGGCAGATTGAGCCAGAAGCATTGGCTCCGGCGATGACGCCGCCGGTGCCGGCAGTTGCGGTGTTGTATTGATAGTGGTTCCCGACGAGGTAATGGGCGTCGTATTGATTACCAACGACGGTTTGCTTACCGTTTTTGATGTAGAAGTCTGGGTCGGAAGAGGCAGTTTTGCCAACGACTGAAGTAAACTCTGTGGGGCAGTCAGCAAAACTATTGTTCTGGTGTCCGCAATCTGAGGGCGTTTCGGGGTTTGTAATGACGTAGTCGCCGAGGCTCCAGGAGCGAGTGGAGATGGATGGGCTACTGATAGTGCTGGCGGTGACGGACGAGGCGGTGGCGACTGGGGGATACGCGGTTGCGGCGACATCATAGTCGGATCCGGCTGGGCTAGGCCAGGATGTGCCAAGATCGAGGTTGAGGTTCTGGGTCATCCAGCATTTCTCATCTGGAAGTTTGGCAACCCAGTAAAGTTTTCCGTCGCGGGTGTCTTTGAGCTGTTTGGTTTCATTCAGGACGCTATCCTGGCAGATTTTGCTAGTCATTTCTTGCATGGTAGAGATATCGGTGAGGGTGGTTTTTAGCGGGCTGGAGACCACGGAGAGGGTGATGGCGTTTTGGTAAGTATCGGCGGGTATGTCGCCGGCAATATTGGTGACGAAACTAAGGATGAGGGTTTTGCTTTCGGAGTAGATTTTGTGGCTGGGGTTCTGGTAGATGACATTGCCCTGGCCGGCGGCGACGGCTTGATATTGGGCGGTTTCGGGGATGGAAGTTCCCTCTCCGGCGTAATAGCCCCAAGTGTTGACGGGGAGATTCTGGAAAGTGGAGGTGCCGGAGATGCCTGGAACTGTGTGTTTATTGTCTTTCCCGACAAGGTTGCTACTATTACTGCCGAGGTAGACGCTATATCCGCTGGAGTTCGAGACGTCGATGTTGGCGATGACGTTAGTTTGTGCTTTGGCGCCAGTGCTGGCGTTCGGGGTGATTGACCCCGAGCCGGAGGCGGGCGCAAAGGATAGGTTCACAGTAGAAGGGGTTTCTCCGACGCTAAGTTTTGAGTCTTGACCTGCGTCTATGGCATGAGCTTTGTCGGGGGTTGCGGCGATTGGTCTGACGAGGAAGAATGTCAGGGCGAGCAACCCGAGGCAACTTATCTTTCCGACGGTATTAAAGTTTGTATGGCGTTTTAGCATCACGGCCCTCCTTTTAGGTTTGATAGCTCGGGCTTGGCATTGTTCCCATAGGAGTTTATGCCTACGGTTTTATTATAGCATTGTGGGGGAGGTAGCATCTGTGATAATCTTTGGGGGCTCAGAGAGACGACCATTTTTTGAAAAATGGTCGTGGATTGTTGCTAGTTCACCTCTGTTAGGATATAAAAATAGACGACCAAATTTTTATTTTTGGTCGCGATTGTTAGGGGCGCGAGGGGTCGTCGAAGATTTCTTCTTTTCGCTCGATGAAATCAATACATTCTTGGAGCTCGACGATTTCTTGGCGGAATTGGTGCTTTCGGGTGTTTAAGAAAGCCTTGCTGGCTGGACTATGGCTGAGCGAGAGAAACTTCTTAATTTCGGCAGTGCTGAATTTGTGGGTTTTCATGAAAAGAATATCGCTGATCTGGTCGAGTTGGCCGGGCGTGAAGAGACGGAAGCCGTTTCTAGTATGGCGGGTGCCGGCCATGAGGCGTGAATAGGCGCGGACGCGGCGGGGAGTAATGCGGAGGAGCGTAGCCACTTGGCGGGTTGTGTAGAGTTTGGGAGTTTGATTCTGACTGGATTCGGCGTTTATGGAGCTGAGATTGTTGACGTTGGCAGGGTTAGTATCGTTATTGGTCATAATTCGACTCCTATGGCCGGCTCGGAGGGGCAGGCGGTTAAAATGTTTTTGATGGCGTCGTGTTCGGCCTGGGTGACCCAGAGGCGATATTTGTACTTGACGCTGACTTGGCGGGCGACGTATTGACAGCGGAAGGATTTGTTGGCGGGGAGCCAGGTGGCGGCGTCGCCGTCGGACTTTTGCTGGTTGGCGCTCGAATCGGCGGCGATGAGGTTCAGGGGGTCGGTCGCGAGTTGGTAGCGTTCGTCTTTTGAGAGCTGCTGAGCGCCCTTTTGCCAGGCGTCGGAGAGGGCGACGATGTGGTCGATTTGGAGGCCTTTGGTGAGCTGGGATTTTTCGGTGAAGGTGAGGGTTTGGCCGGTGTAGGGTTCGATGAAAGTGCCTTTAACGACTGTGCAGTTGTCTTCGGCGAGGGTGGCGGAGTCGCCAAGCTCGCGTTTGAGGATGATTTGGCGGAGGCTACAGCCGGAGATTTTCGGCCAGTCGGAGTAGAATTCGTCGCGCGAGTAACCGGTTTTCGGGGCGCGGCCCTTCACGGCGAGCTGTTCGAGAACGTCGAGGGCGAGAGGCGTATTTGAAGAGGAAGGGTCGGTTGGGGCGGTATTGTCGGAAGGGTTGCTAATTGGGGGCGTTTCTTCGGCGCTGGCGTTATGATCAGGGGCGGTTGCGCTGACCGGGTCGTCGGCGGGTTCGTAGCTGCCGGGATTGGCGAAGATGAAGCCGAGGGCGACGGCGGTAAGAGCGGCAACGCTGGCGATGCGGCGGGAGCGGTAAGAGGCGTGGCGAGATTTCGAGGCGGGTGTAGAGGTGGCGCGAGGAGAAGAATTGGTCATAGATATATGATACTAT
>CAOQNC010000035.1:0-1994 GCA_948511255.1 uncultured Candidatus Saccharibacteria bacterium
CTAACAAACTCCGCGACTAGTTTTGCCGGGGCAGTGATTGTGCCTTTTTCGCTACCAGTTGAAGGTAAATAACTGATAATTGCCATATCAAGATTAGTGGTAATTAAAGAAACCCGTTTATCGTCTACGCGAATCAAAACATTATTCAAAATCGGTAGCGTCGCTCTCGATCCCGCAGCCACCTTGCTAACATGATTCAATGCTTTTGCTAATTTCTCTTGCCCAATCTTAATTTCCATATTTCTTCCTTTCTTCTAATAACTCCAAATCTACCTTCTAACCTTCTGTACGCTACTTTTAAATGTTCGCACTTTTTCTTTCTCCGCAAATCTCCGCGGTATCACTCCAAAACTCCCTAATATAATAATAGTAGTAATAGTAAGTCCTGTGGAAACTGTGCAAAACTGCCCGCATACCTCTGTTAATCCGCGTGGAAAACCCATAGGAAAACTTTTCCACCAAACCGTGGAAAACCCGACTTTTTCCGCCACACCATGTGCAAAACCCGCCATCCCGCCAACTTGTGGAAACTTTCCCACAAGTTTTCAACAAACTTTCCCGCAAACTTCTCCACAAGTTTTCCACAGAAAACACCCGAACAAAGTCTAAAAACCGAACGTCAAAAACCCGAACATTTTTCCAACCCGAACAAAATCCAGCACCCGAACACGCCCTAAAGAACCGAACAAGACTAGGAGCCGAGCGGAAACAAAAACTAACACTTTTGTTTACCGAGGCGGCGCTGTCTTGCGAATATATTTCATTAAGAATATATTCGTACAAGGATTTATCCATAGATCTTTTCCTTAATCGAGGCAATCTGATCGCGCAGATTAAAATTCAGCTTCAAATCCGCTTCAATTTTCCTTACCCCATGCATTACGGTCGTGTGATCCTTCACTCCCACTTCCAAGGCGATCTTCGGCGTGCTCATCGAAAGGTCTTTCGACAAAATATACATCGCCACTTGCCGAGCGTTCTTGATATGTGCCACTCGACTTTTGCTGCACATCTCCTTCGGTGTCATCTGATAATATTTCGCCACTTTCTCAATCACTAGCTTCGGCGACACCGTCTTCGTTCGTTGCGCATTCCCAGTACTGACATACCCCTCATTAATCACTTCAAGCGGCGTCATATTCTTGAAGTCTGCCACTGCCAAAATATGCTCTAGCTCTCCCTCTAGTGCCCGAATATTCGTTTTGATGTTCTCCGCAATATATTCAATCGCCTCGTCCTCGATCTCTGCCCCCTTAAACTCTGCCTTCGACTTTAAAATCGCGCACCGATCCTCAAACTGTGGCAACTGCAAGTCATACGCCCCTGACTGCGACAATCTTGATGACAATCGGACGTCCACCGACTTAATCTGATCTGGCAACCGGTCCGACGTCACGATAATTTGCTTATTCAGCGCGTACAGCTCGTTAAAAATATCAAAAAACTCAACCTGCGACGCATCCTTATTCATAATCATCTGAAAATCGTCAATAATCAGCACATCCAGCTTTCGATATTTCTCCCGAAACGTATCGCTCTTCTTATTTTGCAGCGACTTAATAAACTCCGAATAGAAGCTCGAAATCGGCGTATACAAAATCTTCATCTTCGGATTATTCTGAAGCAGGGCATTACCAATCGCCTGCACGAGATGCGTCTTGCCTAGCCCCGGCCCGCCGTAAAGGAAAAACGGATTGTAACTCACCCCCGGATTATTAATAATATTCTGTGCCACGCTCACTGCTAAATCATTATTCGATCCAATCACGAAATTATCCAAAGTATAGCGCGGGTTCAGGCCCGTTTGTATCGACCCGCTCACCGAGCTCGACGGCCGAATATTATTGCTCGCCACCGCCGCCACTGCTGTCGGGCGCATCGCTCCCTCGCCAATCCGTGCGCCTCGCGGTTTCTCCCGACTCATCACCTGATATTTCAAATCCACTACCGCTACGCCGTTATGCTCGAAAGCCATCCGAATTACTTCAGAGTAA
>CAOQNC010000035.1:2004-2726 GCA_948511255.1 uncultured Candidatus Saccharibacteria bacterium
TGCGTTCGCTTAAACACATTTGGCACCCCCACAACTACAACCCCATTATCCGCCCCTAAAAGTTCCGTCCCCGTAAACCACGTCGAAAATTGCTCGCGCGGAATGGTCTGCTCGACTTCAGCTAGCACATTTTTCCACACGTCCAACATAGACCTCTCTGGTGACCTCCTTAACTACCCCAATTATAGCAAACATCCCCCGACTTTTCCACAGTTTTTACCCTATTTTCCGACATGTTATAATATCGCTTCCCAATTACAGGGGTCGACTTTTCCACAACTCGCCGCCTACTCTGGAAGAATGTGTGGAAAACTTCTTGAAAAAAGTGGAAAACTAGTGTATACTAGAACAAGTATTTCATTATTATAAAAGCAAGAGGACAATGTTATGCCAAAACGGACTTATCAGCCACACAAACGTCAGCGTAAAGTTGAACACGGCTTCATGAAACGCAACAGCACCAAAAATGGCCAAAAAGTCTTGAAGCGCCGCCGCATTAAGGGTCGCGCCCGCCTCACCGCCTAACAAACGCTGAGCAGAATACCCCTTCGGGGGTATTTTTAGGTGTATAATATATACAAATGTTATCTAAAAAATACCGATTCCATTCTCGCGGCGGTGTCCGTTACGTTTACCAAAAGGGAAAGACCATCCGCACGCCTTCTCTCTCATTGGTTTTTGCGCCTAATACTCGCGGCTACCAGCGCTTTGCTGTTGTTGTT
>CAOQNC010000035.1:2736-6592 GCA_948511255.1 uncultured Candidatus Saccharibacteria bacterium
CGTCGGTCGCAACCGCATCCGTCGCCGTGTCTACGAAGCTATTCGCCACGAACTCCCGGAGTTTCAGCAGCCCATGGACTGCGTTTTTGTCGTCTTTAACAAATCTGTCGCCAACATGCCATTCCTCGACCTCCGCCGCACCATCCACGACCTCATCTCAAGAAGTCTCACCGAATAGCTGTTTATATGCTATAATATAACTATGTTTGAGTTAATTGACATGTTGATCGTTCGCCCGATCACGAATATCCTTTTCATTGTTTATGGCTTTGTGGGCGACTTTGGTCTCGCCATTATTTTATTTACTATTCTTATCAAAATCTGCCTCTGGCCTATCCTGAAACGTCAGCTTCACCAGACCCGCCAAATGCGCAAGATCCAGCCAGAGCTCGCCGAGATCAAGAAGAACTGTAACGGCAACCGTCAGCTCGAATCGCTTCAGATGATGGATCTTTACAAACGCAATAACATCAAGCCGTTCCGTTCCATGATTACTTTGATCATCCAGCTCCCGATTCTTATTGCGCTCTATACTGCCGTCCGCGTCATGGTCGTTCCTACCCCAGACGACAACCTTGAGCGCCGCGCCTACGCCCCGGTTCGCGAAATCGAGCGCATTGACGAAGTCATCCAGCTCCAGCAGCCCTATCTCGAATACCAGACCGCCGTCAAAGATGCCCGCGCCGAAGGAGGCTCCGAAGAAGAAATCAAAGCTCGTGTCGAAGCTATCCCCGAAAAAACCTACGATTTCCACCCGAAGCTTTTCGGCTTCGTCGACCTCGACCCGAAGCCTGGCTTTACTTCTGTCAGTGCCTTCGTCATGCTCCTCTTCGCGCTCGGTTCTGCCTTTACGCAGTTCTGGATTTCTCGTCAGCAGCTCCCCTCGAAAAAGTCTCAAAAGTCCAAAACTTTCCGTCAAATCATGAAAGAGGCCGCCGATGGTAAAGAACCGGACCAAGCCGAGCTTAACCAAGTTATGACTGGCCAGATGTCGTACATGATGCCGATTATGATGCTCCTTATCATGATCAACCTCCCTGGCGCTCTCGTTTTCTACTACTTCTTCAGTAACCTTATGACCGGTTTCCAGCAGAAATATATTCTCAACAAGAAAACCGACCAGATGGAAGAAGTTGCCGACAAACGCCTCATCAAAGAGCTCAAAAGTATCGAAGAAGCGCAAATCGTTGAAGATAACTCTTCCGATCGCTGGATGAAAAATAAAAACTCCACCAAATCCGCCGACAAACCCGGCGTTAAAGTTACTCGCATCTCTGCGAAAAGTAGCCGTCACCATAAAAAGAAAAGGAGTTAATAATCATGAACAAAGATGAATCAATCCGCTTCGCTACTAAATACCTCGAAGATCTATTGTCTTTCTTCGGTATCAACGTCGCCGTCGACTCTACTCTTGACGACGAAGTCATCCAGCTCTCTATCCCTTCAACCAGTATGAACTCGCTACTAATCGGCCGCGAGGCGAACAATCTCCGCGCTCTCCAGCACATTGTTTCTATGGCTCTAGTCGGTCGCGAAGGGGAATTAACCCGTGTTAATGTTGATGTTGCCGACTATAAGCGCCAACGCGCTGACCGCATCGCCGAACAAGCCGAAGATTGGATTCGTGAAGTTCGCGCCACCGGCCACTCCAAGCGTCTTAACCTCAACGCTGCCGACCGTCGCGTCGTTCACAAAGTTGCTCAGGACTACTCCGACGTCAAAACTCATTCCGAAGGTGAGGGCCGCGAGCGCCAACTTATCATCGAGAAAATCTCCACCTCCGACCTTGACGACTAATCTAGCTCGCCTGTGATGATTGTGGAAATAGAGTGGCGTAAAGCCTAGTAAATAGTTATTCCAAAACATGTGCGACCAACGGGGAGCATAAAGCAAGCCGCGCCTGTAACGACAGGACGCGGCGTAGCGGTTTCGGGATAACTAATTACTGGCTATCCGTAGTTGTTCCCATAACCACCACAAAATCCACGTCTCCACCCCAAACACCTTCCGGCAATTCGCTCTCTGGCTGCACCGTCACTCCGTAGCGCTCTTCGAGCGCCGCCCGTGTTGCCACTTTCTCGTTACTCATCTCATAGACGCAATATTTTGTTTCGCAAACTCCGCTGACCGCATCGCCGACTCTCAAAATTTTAAATCCGTCTGCTTCCAGCCGATCCTTCTCGGCTGATGCTACACCGTATCCATCCGTCGCGTTATAAACCGCAAAAGTTGCTCCTTCGCGCTTCACTCCGTCGCTACTAAACATCCCCGCGACATATTCCTGAATCTCAGAATAATCACGCTCGCCCGCCGACGGCACGACGTACGAAATGTTATTGATTGTTGCCGTCGTCACATAGAAGATATTCTCGTCATAATTCACTAGCGGAACTTGCCGAATACTTGAAATATTAAAACCACTCGCAAGTCGTACCGCCGCTTTAATATTATCTGCTGAAAAATTTGAACGCAGATTGTCCCCTAGAATGTTCAGCAATCCGAGCGCCTCGTTCACCCCAACGCCTGTCTGGAGAACTTTCTGCGCAATCCCTTCCACGATTTTTTGTTGCGTATTACCTCGCGTAAAATCACCGCCGGTCGTCCCGTGCCGTGCGCGCGCCAGACCGACCGCCTGCTCACCGTTCAAAGTAATTGGCTCGCCCGCTTTCGCCACCATACCCGTATAATAATAGTCGTTAATATCCTCATCCAGAGTCACCGTGATCCCGCCCAGAGTGTCAACAATCTTAACAAGCGACGCCCAGTTCACATGTGCGTAATATTGAAATTCAATCCCTAGAATATCCCCAATTTGTTTCATCAAGGCTTCCGCGCCAGCCTCCTCATTCGTTCCACTCTGATTATGACACCAAAAAACCTCATTTATCTTGCCCGCCGAACATGCCATCGGCACTTTTAGATCCCGAGGCAAGCTCAGAAGCGCCACATCCTTCGTTTCTTGATCGAAGCTCGCCACCATAATCGAATCCGTGAGTTGCGCCCCGTCGTGCGTCCCGCCGTCTCCGGCGGTCCCGTCCATATCATAACCTTCAGTTCCGAATATCAAAACATTGGTTCGCCCATTTTTATCGGTCTCAAAGGGAATCTCATCCGAAACCATTGCCATCAACGAATCAAACAGACCTGACTTCCCGCCCGTTAGTCGCGAAATTAGCCCGTCTCCCCACATATACAGCGCTCCGCCCCCGAGCACTAAAATCAACACTACGGCCAACGCAATTGCCTTGCCGACCGAAAACTTCTTCTTATGCTTTTTAGGCTTCTTTCCTGAAGCTTCCTCGTCATCCACGAATTTATCGAGTACCGATTGCTCCTCCCGGGCATCCCGCTTATCTGAAAAGTCATCCGCCAAAAAGTCATCTTTCGATTTTTCCGCCCAGTCATCCAGCCATCGTCCAGAAGTTGCCGGCTGCACAAACTCACTCGCCCCGGTTTTTTCAGTAGCGGTTTCGGAAGAAAGCTCGCCCAGTAGGTCTGACCAGTCCGCGCCGCTATCCGCCGTCGTAGTAGAGCCGCCAAAAGCCGTGTCAAGCTCCTTATCGTAATCGCCGGTAAAATCATAATCATCACGTGTGTCATACCCAAAACTCTGCACCGGTTCCAAGAAACTTTCCGAAGAAACTTTAGTAGTCGAACGCCGCGTCGAAGCTGGCAGGGAATTATCGCGCCGCGCTGAGCTAGTGTGTGCAGGTTTAGTCGATTTTTTAACTAAAGCCATATCCATAGATTTACCGGTAGAAGCATTAGAAACCCGGCGCCTCGAGTTGCTCGATTCGCGTACTGCTAATCCATCTATCGTCGTCTTGCTCATTTGACTTTCTAAATCCTATATCTT
>CAOQNC010000036.1 GCA_948511255.1 uncultured Candidatus Saccharibacteria bacterium
CCTCAAAACCTGTCGCGGAAGCTACTGAATTTGAATCGCCCGTGAATACCCTCGAAAACGCCAACGGGGGGGGGCCGTTATTTGCTGAATCTGGAATAGAATCCGAGCCAATCTCCCCTGAACTCCAGGCCTTCAAAAACTTCTTCAAAACTGACATGCGCACCAAGCGCGAACTACTTGACCTCGCTCCGAAACCGACCGATGACTACGATGAAGCAGCCCGCATGGATTACGTCGAGGGCGCCTATCGCACTTTCCGCGATTTTAAGCACGACTTCCTCGGCATCGCTCGCGACTTCGGCTTTGGTAAACCCATCGAAGATAGCACCGAAGACTTCTTCCGCCGCGGTCAAGAGACTTTTGCCATCGGCGACTACGGCCCACAAGTCACCCAAGACATTTATCGTAAAGCTTTCACCGATCTCAGTCCGGCTTTCGTCGAAGAAGTAAAAGACGCTTTCGTCGGCTACAAATTTTTTGGCGGCAGCCTGGATGGCGTCATCGAAGACGCCTCGACTATCAACGAACTCCTTCACGCCTATCACAGCAGCATTATGAACAACGAAAACATTCTCCGAAAAATCCCCGCCCTTGCCGAGAAGAAAGCCCTCTATGGCGACCCAGTCGTCCTTCGCGGCGACCGCTCACCGCTCGGCCAGCAAGTCTTCGACGCCATTCCAGAAGACTTCGATATTGGCATGACCGACATCGTCACTGCCGACGATCATCTCATGATGATGGTGCGCGACCGTGGCCACGCCCTAACAATTAGTGGCGAACCTGACGAACAAGACCCGTCGAAAATCTGGGTCGCCTACAACATCCCCAAAATTTGCAACGAAGAGATGATCAAATCTCTCCCCGGTCTCTCCGGCTACACTAAAAACGGCGCTCGCGGCAGCTTCGTCACTTCGCGTGACGAGCTCGGCTCCTCACTTGTTGATTTTATTAGCAAAGTGCCGACCGATGATGATAGACCAACGATCGGCCTAGGAGATGCCGAGCCAGAATACGATTCCGCTACCGAGCGCGACCCCTGGGACTAGAGCTAGCCCCTACAAAAAACCTAGCCCCAAAACGCCAAAATCCCTCTTCCGCTGAAGTATAACAAGTGATATAATATCAAGTGTTATACATCAATCGGCGCCCCTCGGAAGCGTCAAAAGTGTCAAAAAGCATTAAAACGCCCCGCCGCGCCCCAAAGCGAAGGAAATCTATGCCTCTCCCCAAGAAAATCAAAAAAGAAGACATCGTGAAAGCCGCGCTCGAGGTTATCAAGACCGAAAATCTCGACGACCTCACCGCCCGCCGCCTTGCCGAGGCGCTAAATTGCTCGGTACAGCCCATTTTCTACAATTTTGCGACTATGGACGAACTGAAAGCTCTCGTCCTTGACACGATTTATCAGATTTACAAAAATTATATGGACTTCGGCGCCCAGCAGCCCCAGCCCTACAAAGGCATGGGCATCGCCTACGTCCGCTTCGCTCGCGACTACCCAAACTATTTCCGTATTATTTTCATGAGTAAAACCGATCTCACTGCTGAGGATTTCATCTCGAAAGATTCCGTTGGCCAGACCGTCCTGAAGCACGGTATGGCCTTTACGGGCCTCGATCGTGAAGCCCAGAAACAGTTCCATCTCAAGGTTTGGATTTTTACTCACGGTCTCGCTAGCCTTGTCGCGAGCGGTACCGCCCGGCTCGACGACGTCGAAGTCGACGCCCTCCTCACTAATACCGTCCGCGAAATGATTATTGGTCACAAAACCCTAGAAAAGGAAACTCACCGTGCCTAAACCTTCAACCAATCCAACATCTGCCGCCAAGCCTGACGTCATCGAAGTTCGCCATCTCACGAAGACCTACAAAAATCCGAAGACCAAAAAGCCCTTGAAAGCCGTCGATGACCTCTCTTTTGACGTGAAAGAAGGCGAAATCCTCGGCTTGCTCGGTCCGAACGGCTCCGGCAAGTCGACCACCATCAACTGCCTCCTTTCTCTCCTCAAGTTCGACAAGGGAACTATCAAAATCTTCGGTGAAACCATGTCTCCCTCCGCTTACGACCTGAAACGCCAAATCGGCGTCGTTTTCCAAGAAGTTGCCGTCTTCGAAGAGCTAAAAGTTCAGGACAATATCGACTTTTTCTGCGGTCTCTACATCAAAGATAAAACCGAGCGCGAGAAGTGCGTCGACGACGCTATCAAGCTCGTCGGCCTTGAAGATTTCCGCAAGTTCTACCCGAAGCAGCTTTCCGGCGGTCTGCTTCGCCGACTCAACATCGCCTGTGGTATCGCCCATCGTCCGAAACTCATCTTCCTCGATGAGCCGACCGTCGCCGTCGACCCGCAGAGCCGCCAGCACATCCTCGACAACATCGAAACCCTCCGCCGGAAAGGCGCCACCGTCGTCTATACCACCCACTACATGGAGGAAGTCGAGCAACTCTGCGACCGCATCATCATCCTCGACAAGGGTAAGAGTATCGCGAGCGGCACCAACGAAGAGCTCAAAAAGCTTGTCAAAAACAAGCCAATCAAACAAATCGCCGGTCCGACTTTGAACGACGTCTTCCTCGAACTCACCGGCAAGGAGCTTCGCGACTAATGTTCTGGCACAACTTCAAATACACCCTAAAAGTCGTCCTTCGTGACCACGCCCTTATCTTCTGGACTTTTGCCTTCCCGCTCATCCTCGCCACCTTCTTTTTCCTCGCCTTTTCTAATATCACTAGCAGTGAATCTCTCGATATTATCGACCTCGCCGTCGTCGATAATGAAGCCTGGAAGGATAACCAGATTTTCCGCCCTGCCCTCCAAGAACTCTCCAACGAATCTTCCGACGATCAACTCTTCAACACAAAATACGTTTCCCGCGCCGAGGCCGAACAGCTCCTCGAAAGCGATGAGATTGCTGCCTACCTCCTTCTTGAAGAATCCGCCCAGGATACCCAAAGCCCTGCCTCGCCGCCAGTCCCCGCCATTTTCGCCTCCAAGAGCAACATCGACTCCACTATCGTCCAGTCCGTCGTCGAATCCATTGCTGAACAAGCCTCGATCATCACGACCATCCTTCAAGAAAACCCTGCCGCCCTTAAAGATCTCGCCAAGGCCGAGAAGGCTAACATCGTCGACCAGTCCAGTTCCAACCTCGACTACGTCATGATCGAATATTACACCTTAATTGCCATGATTTGTCTCTACGGCGGAATTATCGGTATGGTCGCCGTCAATCAACTTCTTGCCGATATGAGCATGAGTGGCCGCCGCATCGCAATTAGTCCCGCCCGAAAATCCACCCTTGTCTTCGCGGCTCTCTGCGCCAGCTACCTCATCCAGCTCGTCGCCGTCGCTCTACTTTTTCTTTTCCTGATTTTCGTCCTCCATGTCGACTTCGGCACGCATCTTCCGCTGATTATTCTCCTTACCCTGATTGGCAGCCTCGCCGGCCTTGCTCTCGGCGTCCTCCTCGCCACTACCATCAAAAGCACTGCGAACACGAAGGTTGGCCTCATTCTCGCTATCACAATGTTCGGTTGTTTCCTCGCCGGCATGATGGGGATTACCATGAAATATCTCGTCGATACGAACCTCCCGCTCCTGAATCGTCTCAATCCCGCCAATCTCATCACCGACGGTCTCTACTCGCTCTATTATTACGACACTTTTGACCGCTATTGGGGAAATATTATAACACTTGTTATTATATCACTTGTTATGATTAGCATCTCTGTTTACAGCCTCAGAAAGGAGCAATATGACCGTCTTTAAAGCCTTCCTCCGTATCCTCGCGCGCAATAAATGGGTGATTTTGATGTATTCCGCCATCCTTATCATCTTCAGCGTCTTCAGTCTCCAAGCGAACGAGTCTACCGTCACCTTCGAAGCCGTCAAACCTGACCTCTGTATTATTAACCATGACGCCGAAGAGGGAATCACGAAATCCCTCGTCGATTACCTCTCTGCGAATAATAATATCATCGACCTGCCCGCAGATGACCCTGATGCGATTAGCGACGCCCTCTTTTATCGCAAGATTAATTATCTCGTCGAAATCCCCGCCGGTTTCCGCGACGACTTTCTCGTCGGCCGAAACCCTGCTATTACGACCCGCAGCACAGGCGATTATAACGCCAGCCTCGCCGAAATGAACCTCACTCGCTTCCTTGATGTCGCGAACCAATATCTTGCTACCGCGGCTTCTTCTGGCACCCAAACCGTCGATGAATCTACCCTCATCAAAAACCTTGAGACTACCCTTGCGACCGAAGTCGACGTCCAGCTCACCTCCGCCCTCGACACGACTAGTCTTGACCGCGCCGCCTTCTACTACAACTTCATGAACTATCCTCTCCTCGTCGGCTGTATTTATATTGTCGCAACCGTTATGCTCAGCTTCCGCGACGAGAAAATCTCCCGCCGTATCGCCATGGGCAGCGTCACGCCCGAACACGTCAACCGCATCCTCCTCGCCGCGAACGCTCTTTTTGCGCTCGCTCTCTGGCTATCCTATGTCCTCATTAGCTTCGTCATCGTCGGATCCGCGATGTTCTCCCTCCATGGTCTCTGGCTTATTCTAAACTCCTTCGTTTTCACGCTCTGCGCCACGGCCCTCGCCTTTCTTATCGCGAACCTCTTGCGCAGTCGCAACGCCATCAATGGCATCACGAATGTTGTCGCCCTCGGCAGCAGCTTCCTCTGCGGCGCCTTTGTCCCGATCACCTGGCTCCCTGATGGCGTTGTCGCCGCCGCTCACATCCTCCCGTCCTACTGGTATATCTCTGCCAACGACCTCATCACGACCCTCGAAACTTTCACCCTCGACTCCCTCCAACCTATTCTCCTCCATTTCCTCGTCATCTTTGCCTTCACTGCTTTCTTCATTATCGTCGCGAACCTCCTCTCGCATCGCCGCAAATAATGCTATAATATCCCTATGTCTACCTATCTTGTTGATTCGCATTGTCACCTCCACGACCAGGAGTGGTTCACGCCCGACCAAGCCGAGCAGTTCCTTCAAGATGCTCATACTGCCGGCGTCGACCAGGTCATCGTCATCGGCACCGACCCCGAGGACTCCGCGAACGCCCAAGCCTTCGCTGCCGCCCATGAAAACGTCTTCTGTACTTACGGCATCCACCCCGAATATGCCAACTCTCACCCCGAGCCGCCAATCGTCGACGCGCAAGCCCTCTCCGCTCTCATTCGTCCCTCTGAATCTAGCCCGAAGCTCGTCGCCATTGGGGAAATCGGCCTCGATTATCACTACGAACCCTTCGACCGTGCCGCTCAGATTCGCCTCTTCGAGCAGATGCTCCAGCTCGCTCGCGACTTGCGGCTACCCGTCTCCCTCCATATCCGCGAAGCCTTCGACGACGCGCTCCCGATTCTCGACAACTTCCCCGACGTCAAAGGTGTCGTCCATAGCTTCACCGCCTCGAAAAAGATTCTCAAACAAGTCCTTGCCCGTGATTTTTACGTAGGTGTCAATGGTCTGATAACATATTCTACCTTGCCTTTACCTCCCCTTGAAAAAATGTTATTGGAAACCGACGCCCCCTTCTTGACGCCTGTGCCGTTCCGTGGTAAAATTAATACACCAGGATATGTCCGCAATATCGCGGCTTATCTCGCGGAAAAATTGGGTGTGGCAGAAGTTAATATCGCGGAGCAGACGACTAATAATGCAAAACAATTATTCCATCTTCAATGATTATCCCGCCTACCTCCCCATCGAGGCGGAGGATTTTGATACTCCTGAATCCGTCGAATTATACAATGAAATCATGAACATTGCACAGGAGATTGCAGTATGCCGTGCGTCTCTGTAAGAAATAATCACGCCCGCAAGGCAAGCGTCAAGGCGGCCAACATCGAGCGTAAAAACAATCGCAAAGCCACCCAAGCCACAAAAAAGCAACAGAAAGTTGCTACTACTGAAGCTAAACTTCAGGCCCGTGCCGAATCTCGCGTGGCGGCCTTTCAAGCAAAAACTGCCACTAAAACCGCCAAGCAGACCGCTAAAACTTCCGCTCGAGCTGCTCGACAGACCGCGAAAGCCACCAAAAAGGCCGCTAAAACCCGCCAATCTCTCGAGAAACGTGTGCTCAAAAAGCATCAATCTCACCGTGCTAAGACCAAATCCGCCCATACTAAGGCCCTGAAAGTCCAGGCTAAATCCGCCAAGCTCCAGGCTCGCAAAACCGCTCAAGCTGCCGCCAAAACCGCCAAAACTCAAGCCAAAATTGCCGCCGCTGAGAAAAGAGTTCAAGCCAAGGCCGCTCTAAAAACCGCAAAATCCACTGCGATGCTCGCCAAAACCGCCGCCCGCGCCGAGAAAATCTCCAAAGTAAAAACTCAAATCAAAACTTCCGTCAAGTCGATTAAGCTCCCGAAACTTCCGAAACCAACTCTCCCGAAGCTCAAAAAATCCCCCAAAGCCGCCGCTCCCTCGGTTCAGGACGCCTCTCGCGTTGCCAAAATCTCCGGTGCCGGTGTCCAAAACTCCTTCAAAATCAACCACGCCGCTCAAGATTATACTCCTGCCCTGAAG
>CAOQNC010000037.1 GCA_948511255.1 uncultured Candidatus Saccharibacteria bacterium
GCTTTTTGATTAGCTTAACGTCTGGTTCTGGCGGTAAATCTTCCAATTTAATCCCTCTTTTTCCAAGGCTATTGCGAATAGTTTGATTATTTTCTTTATGTTCCTGATTAATTGGAGAGAAGCCCATAAGATTATTACGTTCAGTATTGACGTAGGTCATTTCGTTGGCAAGTTGCTTGGCAGTCAGGGCAATAGTAGGGAGAACGTCTGCAAGAGGTTTGGAAGAGCTAGGTTTCAACCCAAGTTTCTCTTTCATTTGGCGAGTATTATTGCCACCAAATAAGACTTTGTCACCATTTGATTTAATTGTCGCCAGTTCCTTTGAGGAGACGTTGCGACGCTCGACGATAGTGGACAGTTTTTTGTCAGACTCCGTGTATTTCTCTCTTGCTTCTAGACGAGCACGTTGACGTTCCTCAAGATCATTGATTTCTTGGCGACGAGTCTGTATAACAAAATAACTTTGAGCAAAAGCAATCACTGGTTTGCGCGGGTCACCGTTTTGCGCAATCAGATAACAAGCATAGCGAGACAGTTCATAATCGGTGATTTCTTTCTTGACACCGGAGCCGATTTTGACCATTTTCCTGACTTTACGAAAATGGTCAAAATGTGTTGAAATTGTTGATGCTGGATTATTCTGGAAGGAGCTTTGCGCTTTTTTGATTACCGAAAGGAAGTTTTCCCATTTGGCATAACCTAGCACATATTGGAGCTCCCTTGCGCTCCAGAACTCGGAGTCGCCTTTTTGATGTTTGATTTCTTCTAAAGATTTTTCATTGTCCATATTTATTTTATTATATCATAGATAGACAATTTTGTTGCGAGTTTTGCGAATAAGCATATGTAGTATTGACTTTTTAGATAAAGTGTGATACAATGTAGGTAGTCAGAAAACTACCTTGCGTACATTAAGTTTTTGTTGCGAAATACCTCATGCCAGTTTCGCGGAACTAAGCACATTGGGTCCCGGTGTGTCTAGCTCCGCGAAAGTGGAAATATATTTTATTTTTGGAGGTATAGACCATGAGTGAATTACTGATGACCTATGTGAAAGCGAAGTTTGCGAATGCCCGAGAAGCGTGCCCCGGAATGTCGGAGGACGTTTATGCTCTCACCGATTACTTTGCGGAGGTGGCCAATGACCAATTGACTCCGGCTGGGGTCACGATGGTGCTGCTTTGCATCATGGATGATCTGAAGAAGAAGCGGTGCGGGTTTGGTCGCCAAGTCGAGTTCCCGGCGCATCTGGCGCAGCGAGCGCTACAGGTGCGGGCGGAGATGCCCTATTTCCTCCAGGTGCTAGACGCCGTGGCGGAGAGGGGATTCGCGGATGAGGTGCGAGCCGAGTGTCGCGAAGCGTTCAACTGGGACGTACCGAAGCGAGTCACCACGACCGATAAAATCAGTAGCCGCGACAATATTAATGCGGCGGTTGATTGGTGGTCAGAGGCTATCCAGCACCCCAAGATGGACAACGGCACCAACGAGATGTCAATGGCTATGATGCTGTTCGGCGGTATGCATCGTCGGCAGTTGACCGCCGACGACCTGCGGACTTTCCGCGAAAAGTTGGCCGAAGGCATCGTGCAGCGGATGGTACGCGAGGGACATCGTATAACTTTGGACGTGGACTATGGCCCGGATAGAACTCTGGGAGAGGCTGGCGCGGCAATCGGATTGGGACAGTTTGACTTCCCCTGTAAGACTACTATGTGGGTGTCCGATACAGAGGTGAGAGTGTCCGCCGGTTATGGCGCCCCCCCCCCAGATTATTTGGGAGGCTACTTCCGCTCCGGCCGACAACTCTGCGGCGCAACAAGGCTAATGATTTGCCCGCTCTCTTTGAGCGGGCATTTCTATTGGTTTAATGGGATGTTTTTGTAACGATAGTAGTTATGGGGCTTTGTGCCACTACAGATAGACCCTCGACGAGGGGTATAATACTATTGTAGCACAGGTGGGTGATTTTGTCAATGGTCGGGAGGGTTTTGAGGGGGCTTTTTGAGGAGGTCGAGGAAGTTGTGGACGAGAGGGCGAAAGACGAGATAGAAGAGGTAGCCGAGGAAACCGCCGAAGACGTTGGTGATGAGGTCGGTGATGTCGGCGGAGCGAAAGCTGTGGAGGAGGGGCTGGAGGGTTTCGATAGTGAAGCTGAGAAGGAAAGTGAGAAAGAGGACGCGGAGAAGACCGAGGAGTATGGCGCGGACGGAGGTAGGGCGGCTGCGGCGCTCATGGTCGGTCAGGGGGAGGAGGAAGCCGAAGGGGATGGTCATGATGACATTGAGGGCGATTTGGCGCACGAAGTCGCCGCGACCGTGGGCGACGTCGATGAGGGGCGTCATGTTCATCGGGACGTAGGAGTGGTCGAGGATGAAGGGGAGGGCGGAGATGATCGGCATGAGGGTAAAATAGAGGACAAAGGATAGGTAAATATACATTAGGGTATTGACGAGGAGGACGTCGTTCCCCCTGCGGCGCCATTTTTTGAAGAAAATGAGAAAATAGAGGGCGATAAGGACGACGAAATCGAGGAGGATGTTCATAGGTTTTGGTGTTTCATGGGGTTAAAGTTGGCAGATTATTTGGTCCCCTGTGCGGCGAGGAGGATTTCGGCGCGGCGGAGCATGGCGGCAGCTTCGTCGGTGTGGATGACGTAGATAGGTTTCGAGCCTTTTGCGGAGATGTCGACGTGGTCGCTGTCGCCGAGGCCGGCGTCGTTTTTCTGGTCGTCGAGTTTGAAGCCGAGATATTCGAGGCCGGCGACGATATCGCGGCGGATTTCGGCGTTGCGTTCGCCGATGGTGGCGGTGAAGACGAGGGCGTCGGTGCCGCACATGGAGGCGACCATTTCGCCGATGGCGCGCTGGATGCGGTAGATATACATGTCATAGGCGAGCTGGGCGCGGGGGTTCGAGGCGCGCAGTTCGAGGACGTCGCGCATGTCGCCGGAGACGCCGCTGACGCCGAGAAGGCCGCATTGGCGGTTTAAATATTCTTCGATGGCTTCGTCGTTCAGGCCGAGTTCGTGCTGGATGGCGATGGCAGCGGCCGGGTCGATGTCGCCGGAGCGGGTCGCCATCATGACGCCTTCGAGAGGAGTGTAGCCCATGGTCGTATCGTAGGAATAGCCGCCCTTAATCGCGGTGAGAGAGGCGCCAGAACCGAGGTGGCAAGCGACGACGCGCTCGGGGAGAAGGTCGTGATCGCGGAGGTAGTTGCGGACAGCGCCCATAGAAAGACCGTGATAGCCATAGCGCTTGATTTCGGCACGATTCGCGAGGTCGACGTCGATGGCGTAGAGCTTGTGGACTTCGTCGCGGGTATGGTGGAAGTGGGAGTCAGAGATGATGATGACAGGGGTTTCGGGGAAAGTTTCGACGCATTTGGAGATTTCGGCGGCGATGACCGGGACGTGGAGCGGGGCGCGGCGTTTTTCTTCTTCGAGGAGACGGAGGCATTCGTCATCAACGATGTAGTCGTTGTTGAAAAATTCGCCGGTCGCAACGACGCGAGCGAGGATGCCGTCGAGAGTGTCGTCGACGGAGAGATAGCCGGTCTCGGTGAGAATGTTATAAGTATAGCGAATAGTGTCGGCGATGCGCTTGAAGCCGTTGGTGAATTTTTGAGTGCGACCGTCGGAGTGTTTCAGGGTACAGATTAACTTCTTGTCTTCAGTCTCGAAGTGGAGCGAACAGACCTCCTGGCCGTTTTTGTAGAGGGCATACTTACGAGAAGATGAGCCAGGGTTAGTGACGAGAAATAGTTTTTCCATAATAACTCCTTTTCTCTAGTATAACAGGTTTTCGGAAATTTGAGGCTAGAAGGAGAATTTTTGGTGCTTTTGGCCCATGGCGGTATCGTAGTAGATGTTGTAGCGGCTGGAGGTGAGCTCGAGGGCGAGCGACCAGATGACTTCGTCGTTATAGACGTAGTGCGAATCGCGGAGGATGCGCCAGAGGTCGGTAAATTGGAAGCCGGGCAGCTGGCGGGCGATGAGGTGGTCGGCCTCGGCATAGCGGAGGAAGGAGGTCGTCGTCGGGTTGTCCTTCAGAACGCGGTCGAAACGCTGAAGGTCGGGAGCGAGGATGTGGTTCGTCTGGATGAGGACGCCGTCTTCGCCGGGGCGGACGACGGCATAGGTCTTCGCGGCATGCTCGACGGCGGCGACGTCACCTTTCGCGTCGGCGATGAGATAGTTTTTCGGGACGCAGGCGGGAAGTTTCGCGAAGGCATTCAGGGCCTGGCGAGTGGTTTTACATTTCTCGGCGACGTAGCGGATGAGGTGGGCTGGCTTCAAGCCGTAATTCCATTTGTCGATATGAGCGTAAGTGAGGCCGATATAGAGACCATGCTCGTTGACGGCGTCTTCAAAATATGGCTTGCGGGTGTTTTTGCCGGTGTGGTGACGCCAGACACCTTCGTCAGAAAAGGCAAAGTAGCGATTCGCGCCGGTGAGGGCGATAGCGTAGCTCTCGAAGAACTCGCGGGAGTTCGGGAGCCAGTCGTAGTTACGGCCGACGAAGCATTTGTCGTTTTCGCGGATGGCGAAGATGGTACAGCCGTGCTGGTGAGGATTGACTTTGCGGCGCTGGCTGTCGACGGAGCTGGCGATTTCTTCGTAGAGTAAGAGGTCAGGCTCAAGATGGAGGGCTTCGGCGGTGGCGAGAACTTCCTCGATGATCTCGGGGTAGTATTGCTGGTAGATTTTCTGTTGGACGCGGAGAGTGTCCATGTTCGCAGTAGTAAAGAAATCGTGACCGTTCGCACGAAGGCGCTCGGCGAGAAAACGGCCGTAATCGGCGTGAGAGCCACTAAACTTAAGCATAAGTTTATTATAGCACAAGTTCGGGTGCGACGGAAGGGCTATGAATTGGGTTTAATATCGCTCCCAGTTTGCCGGCACCATCCAGACGCCACGCTCGCGGAAAGCCGGAATAGACTGACGACGAGCGGCGTTTAACAAAGCGTTCATATCTTGGTCATGGCGACGCGCCCATTCGGAAAGCTTGATAACTTCCCCACCCTCGGCGTAGGCGAGACGCTTGTGGAGGGATTCGCAGAGGAGCTTCGCGAAGAGCTCGGTGAAACCATCATATCGGCGAGTGCGCTGATACTCCTCGAAGAGAGGATAGTAATCTTTCTCGCGGTTTTTGGCGAAAATCGTGATTGGCGGATAGCCAAGCTGACGAAGCTGGAGGTTCGTCAGGATGCGACCGGTGCGGCCATTGCCGTCGTTGAAAGGGTGGATGTATTCAAAGCGGGCGTGGAATTGGGCGATTTTGTCAAGGAAATAGGCTTCGGAAGTGTTGTAGCTATGGAGAACATCATCAACCATGACTGGGATATGCTCCGGAGCGGGGGCGATATGCCAGCCGACGCGGACGTGCTCGCCCACGTCCCGGAAACGGCCAGCAATGTAATTATTTATGCCGGAGATGAGCATCTGATGAAGCTCGAGGATGTGCGGTTCAGTCAGGGTATAAGCGGGATGTTGCTCTAGGAAGGCGAGAACGTTGGCGAGATTCTTCGCCTCATAGACTTCGCGGACATTTGCGCCGTTCGGAGTCTTGTTGCGAAAGATAATTGCCTCAGTCTCGGCGAGACTAAGAGTGGAGTTCTCGATAGCATTCGAGTTATAGACCATTTCGGGAATCTCGCGCTCGGTCAGAAGGTCAAGCAAAGAGCGACGGTCCGACGGGATAGCGTCGTAATCAGCCTTCAGCTGCGCAATGCGGTTCTTGGTCGTGGCGTTGATCATGGGCTCATTGTAGCAAAAATGAAGCGTTTTGTCAAGAGTTTGCGTGAATATTATGTGTTTTTGGGTTATATTAACGGAAAGTTTACGTGAATATTTCGTATTTTTGGGCTGGGTTAACGGAAGGTCTTGAGGCGATGGCAGCGATAAGGTGGGGGGTTATAGTAAGAAAAAGGGCGCCGCCTCTCGTATGTCGACTGGTGTTGTCGGTTTCGAGAGGAAGCGCCCGGGGCGGGGATTGAGATTAGCGGTCTGGTTGCTCCGGCTGCTCGGGTTGTTTGAGGAAGCAGCCGATAAGGCTAAAGCCACAGGCTCCGATAAGCAGGACGAAAGGGTAGGCGACGAACGCCATGATTGGAAGGAATGTGTTCCCCATATAGCTGAGGCGGATGCCGGCGAAGATTGCCAATATAGGGCTAATGACGTCAAGCGCCTTGAAAAGAAGTGTGACGCACCTGTGGGCCTGGTCGGGCACCGTGAGTTTGTTTGCTGCGATGATGAGGTCGAGGACGGGCTTAGCGAGGAGAAGAAGGGCGGCGATGACCTCGAGGGCGAGGCTGACCCAGAAGAGAGCCTGAAGCTCGGGGCTGTCGCGGATGGTGTAGAAACCGAGGTAGGACGCCATAAAAATCATGGTGAGGGCAA
>CAOQNC010000038.1 GCA_948511255.1 uncultured Candidatus Saccharibacteria bacterium
ATATATTGGTATCAGGCGCAAAGGAGGCGCAGGATATATAATCGTACCTGTTCTCGCGAGAGAACGCCTAGTCTGAGAATCTCATAGCAATCGGATTCTTAGGCGCAAGCACATTACAAATTAGGAGGAATTTAACATGCGGAAAAACCCCAGATTGCTGCAGAAAACTCTGGCCATTTTCCTGTCTTTTGTGCTGGCGATGTCGTGCATGGGCACGGCGTTGGCCGCTGAGGCGGATGGCAACACCGGCAACACCCCGACGCTGACTGCTGCGGAGAAAGAAGAGCAGGCGCTGACGGCGCAGGCTCTGGCGGCGACGAGCCAGTATCTCCGGCTGTCCGTGACGCGGATGAACCTGAAAGCAGGTGAGACTTACACCGTGAACGTGGTTCCTGCCGCTCTGGCCAAGATGTTCGGCTGGACGATCGGCGAGGTGACCACCTCCAACGGCAAGATCCTGGAGGTCGTCGAGACTAACCAGGAAACGATGACCGTGACGTTTAAGGCGCTGGTGAGCGGCCGTGCTGTGTCGCTGAAGGTGCAGCTGGTCAACCAGCGGCTGGCCGAGATGGTCGAGCAGAATCCGGATTTGGCCAAGTATGAGAAATCGGCGAGCAAGACGATGATGACCTACGTGACGACCAACAATACTGCGACTAAGGTACTGGCGGGCGTCGGCGTGAAGGAGACATCTTCGAGTTCCGGCGGCGGATCCCACAGCTCTGGCGGGTCGAGTAGCTCTGGTGGCAATACGGGGACTACCCCGTCCACCCCCGGCGGCAGCGTGACTGATCCTGTGGACCCCGACAAGCCCGGTACAACTGATCCTGATAAGCCTGGTGGCAATGAGCCTGGAGGAACTACTCCCGGCGGCGACCCCAGCAAGCCTGGCACCACGCCTGGTGGTGATGAGGGCGACGACAATCCCCCGGCCGAGGAGCCTGTGACTGCGGAAGCAACTGTCGATGTGACGGCTTCCAGCGACAACGGCGTGACCTCGGCTGCTGTTACCGGCGATGTTCTGGCGGATGCTATCACTGAGGCCCTGGAGGGCTTGGGTGATGGCGATGAGGCTGCGAAGGTTAACGTGACGATCGATTTGGGCGCGGCCCAGAACGATGGCGATGCGTTGAAGCTGACGCTGGACGCTGATGCTGTGAAAGCGCTGGAGGCGGCTGGCCTGGTCACCGATGAGGACACCGGAGAGACGACCGGCGATAGCATTGGCGCGACCGTGACCGTGAAACTGGGCGACCAGGAAGTGGTCCTGCCTCTGGAGGCAATTCAGGAGGCGGCTAAGCAGGTTGCCGTCGATGGCAACGGCGACGTGGCGCTGGTGGTGAAACCCGTTGATGCGGAGGCCGTGAAAGAGGCTCTGCCGACGGACGACGACCAGGATGGCGCTATTGTTGACGAGAGCGGCAATGCTGTTGACCTGGAGAAAGCCGTGTTCGTCGATGTGACGCTAGAGATTGATGGCAGCGAGGCTACGATTGATGGTCTGACAGAGAAGATTCAGATCACGGTGGCAGCCCCCGAGGCGGCTGACGGTTCCGGCAGTGCTGGTCATGTCAATGTCTACTTCGTCAAGGAAACCAACGACAACGGCGAGGCCAAGACTGAGCTGAGTCTGGTGGCTGAGAATGTTGAGGTTGGTGCCGACGGTAAGGCAACCTTCGAGACTTCGCACCTGACACAATTTGTTGTGGTCGAGAGTGAAGGGAAGGGTGAAGTGACTGATCCTGTGACTCCGCCCGAAGGCGGTGGCGACGGTGAGGGTGAAGACCCCGACAAGCCCGGCACGACTGATCCTGTGACTCCGCCCGAAGGCGGTGGCGACGGTGGCGATTTGCCTGGGTTTGGCGAGGGCAGTGAGGAGCTGTAATCCGTCCGCGTTATAACCTTAATTGCGAGTAAGTCAAACTTATTTCGCAATGTGGGGTTAGGCATAATTCCTAGCAACTTAGATTGGGCGCTCCCTGGCGGGGCGCCCTTTCTCATGCTATGGAATATCCATTTCTTGAGGGATAAACGTTTATGCTTGAAAGATAATACGACCGGCTGGAACAGGGGAGAATATGGTAAAAATGGCTGTTTTTGTGATAAAAGTATTGACATTTTTAAGCATATGTGCTATACTGGAAGTAGATAGGGATTCCTATTAGGAAATCACTATCGGTGAACAATCATCAAACAAATTGTAGCTCTTTAGGAGGTAAAAGTTATGGCACGAACTGAAATGTATCCCCGCGTGACTGAAGAAGGCGCAAAGAAGACGGAGAGGGAACTGAGAGAGATGTACCCCAATGCCAAGAGGATTTGGACCGTAAAAGGAGATATCCCCCAGTGGGGCTCTGCGATTCCGACGTCTTCGACGTTCGGTAAGACTGAGCCTGGCTATCGGGTGTATATCGAGTATTGATCCGAGGTAACTTGCCGTTTCGCGGCTTCCTGCGCACGCGCGCTACCTGACAGACCAGCAATAGCACTAACCTCGCACACAAAGCTCCCCGGCGAATGTTCGCTGGGGACTTTTCTTTTGCTTGAAAATGGTGTTCCCAAGGGTGGGGAAATATGGTAAAATAAGGGGAAGTGTAAGATATAAATAACTTTTGAAAGTTTTGAGAAGTTTGGGGCTTCTGAAAACCTTTGAAGGAAAGGAGCTTGGATGGCGGAAAATAGCGACGCGGAGAAGGTAATTCGGATTGCAGGCTCCATTACGGTAGATGAGTTGGCGCAGGCGCTGGGGTTGTCGGTGACGGCGTTGATTGGGGAGTTGTTTAAGAACGGGATCGTCGCGACGATTAACCAGCGACTGGACTTCGAGACGGCGCAGATTATGATTGATGAGCTGGGGATTGCGAACGTGCGGCTGGAACGGAAGAATACGGCGTCGAAGCTGGCGGAAGAGGGGCGGCGGGAGTTGAGTAAGGACGCGGTGGCGCGGCCGCCGGTGGTAGCGGTGATGGGGCATGTCGACCACGGGAAGACGACGTTGCTGGATAATTTACTGAATAAAAAGACTGTGGAGACCGAGGCGGGCGGGATCACGCAGCATATTTCGGCGTATCAGCTGGAGCATGATGGGCGGAAGATTACTTTTCTCGATACGCCGGGGCACGAGGCTTTCGCGGCGATTCGGCAGCATGGGGCGATGCTGAGGGATATTGTGGTGAATGTGGTGGCGGCGGACGATGGGGTGAAGCCGCAGACGGTCGAGGCGATTAAGTTTGCGCAGGGGGCGAACGCGAAGATTATCGTGGCGATTAATAAGATTGACCGGGAAGGGGCGGATGTGCCGCGGACGATGGCGGATTTGTCGACGCATGGGTTGCAACCGGAAGAGTGGGGCGGGGAGATTATAATGATTCCGGTGTCGGCGAAGACGGGGGAGAATTTGGAGAAATTATTGGATGCGATTTTGCTGGTTGCGGATGTTGAGGAATTGAAGGCAGATGTCGAGATTCCGGCGGAGGGGTTGGTCATCGAGTCGCATATGGAGACCGGGAAGGGGTCGGTCGTGAATTTGCTGGTGACGGGCGGGGAACTGAAGGTTGGCGAGTTCGTGGCGGCGGGGAGCAGCTACGGGAAGATTCGGACGATGTTGGATTTCCGGGGTCGGCCAAAGGGAAAGGCGACGCCTTCGACGCCGGTGACGGTGACTGGGTTTAAGGAATTGCCGAATTTCGGCGACCGATTTATGGAATATCCGGACGAGAAGAGCGCGCGGCGGGCGGCGCTGATGTATGCGCAGAACGCACAGAACGAGGCGATGTCGGCGAATGTGACTTCGACAGATCTGCTTAGGATGATGAACACGGAAGATAATGCGAAGGTGTTTAACGTGATTGTGAAGGGGGACGTCCTGGGGTCGGTGACGAGCGTGGTGGATTCGCTGAAGATGATTGATACGAAGGGAGAGATTACGCTGAACGTGGTCGCGACGGGGGTGGGCGATATTACGGAGAATGATGTTTATATGGCAGCGGGGGACACGGCGGATAACACGGTGATTTATGGGTTTAACGTTGGAGTGCCGACGAATATTGCGAAGCTGGCGGCGCGGGACGGCGTGGCGATTCGGAATTATAAGGTGATTTATGAGTTGCTCGACGATGCGCGGGCGGCAATGGAAGATTTGCTCGGCGAAGAAATTGTTGAGACGGAACTCGGGGAGATGAAGGTGATGGGGGTGTTCCGGGTGACGAAGACGGAGATTATTGCGGGCGGGCAGATGCTTCGCGGCAAGTTGATTCCGGGGATTTTGGCGCGGCTGAAACATGGTTCGACGGTTTTGGGTGAGGCGGAAGTCGAGAGCGTGCAGAAGGAGCGAATCGACGCGAAGGAATTGATTGAGAATGAGGTCGGAGGCTTGGCGCTGAAGACCGAGAAAAAGATGAATCTTGAGGTTGGCGATCGGCTGGAATTCTTCTCAAGGGAAAAGAAGAAGCGAACGCTGTAAGGTTTGTTTGCGAGGAGTTGTTGGGAGAGTTTTTGACTTGTTTTTGTTTTGTTTTTGCTTGTAGAAAAGTTGTTTTCGGAGTATAATGGATAAAAGTAATGTTTAAAAATAGCTCTGAAGCGCTGCGGAATGTTTCTGAAGAGAGATGTTCCGAACAAGAATAAAAAGGGAGGCAAAATGAACCCGGACGGAACAAACTCATCAACAAACACAGGAGCAGTTGGCGGTAGCCCGGCTACTGGGGCTGGGAGCGTGGTACCGCCGGCACTTGATTTTACGTCTTCTTCGCCAGCGGAGGCGACGAGTTTGTCGATGGCGGATAGTTTGGCTTCGGCGGCGGACAATTTGACGTCGGCGGGAATGGCAGCGAAGGAGCCGGATACGGGGTCGATCGAAATGGACCAGATTGGTGCTTCGGATCCGTCGGCGACGATGGAGCGGCCGGATGAACCGTTAGTGCCGGCGGCGCCGGTGCCGGGTTCGATTGGCAGCGTGACTTCTGGGCCAGCGGTGGCGAACGGCGATGGCGCTGCGGCTGCTAATTCTGGTTTTGGCGGAGCTGCGACAGGGGCGTCTTCAGGAGTTTCTGGATTTGGCACGTCAGCTGGTGCATCGACAGCGGCTGGAACTCCTAGCTTTGGGGTTGCTGGGACAACGAGCGGGTTTGGAACTACTGGGTCAACAGGCTCGACTGCTGGGTCGAGGGCTTCGACGGCAGGCTTCGGCGCGATGCCAACGACGAATAATATGGGTGCTGCAACTGGTTTCGGTGCTTCGGCTACAAGTAGCGCTTCGAACATGGGTGGTGCTTCGAGCATGAACGGCGTTTCAGGCGCGGCGACGAGCGAACCGTATAATCCGTTCGCAGCGCGGATGGGGAACTCTGGGGCTGGCTCTGCTGGAGCGAGCGCTTCTGGAACGGGTTCGCAGCCAACTTCAAGCATGAACGTCCCGACCGGTTCACAACCGGCGACGGAAAAGTTCTCTAAGAAGTCGGTGGTTGCCGACGGGAAGAAGCCGAGTCTTTTGACGGTGATTTTGGGAATCTTGGCGGCGGTTTCACTGGTGATGGCGATTGTGTTTGCGATTTTGTGGCAACAAGCGGAGGCGAATCGGGATGTGGTCTACGTTCCGTCGAACCCGGATAATAACGGGGCTGTGAATCAGACGATTTCGATTATTAGTTGCGCGCGGGATTTTGGGGCGGATGTGGCAGATTTAGCGAATTTGACGAATCATTCCGTGTCGGTGACGGCGAATTTTACGGACGATCAATTGTCGGCGGTGGCACTAACGAATCGCTATACTTTTGCCGATAATGAGTCGGCGCAGGCTTCGCAGGGATATTTCGGCTGGATGATTGATTGGTATAACGGGGTCGCGGAGAGCGCGGGCGTGGAAGCGATTGGCGCTGAGTATGGGATTATTGATGCGACGGCGACGTTTAATTTGACCGCGAATCGAGACCAGTTGGTCGGTGATTATATCGCTACGTTTGGGTTGCCGACGAATGCGGAAGGCGGGTTGGACGGTTTGCGCGAAAGCGTCCAGGCGAGCTACGAAGCGAACGGCTACGTTTGTACCGAAGACTAATTTCCTGGTTTTGGAGTTCTCGCAGTTCTCGTAGAGGCGGGCTGCGAGAATTTTTTAGTGTGTTTTGGCTGGAGGTGGAGCTCCTGTGGCGGTGCTTCGAGAGGTTTGGTGCTGGCGGTGGTTTTGCGATGAGGTTCGTGTTATAATATATGTATGGTCAGGCTTAAGATGCTTGGCTTGGTTGTTTATGGCGCCATCGTTCAACGGATAGGACATAGACCCTCTAAGTCTACAATGCTGGTTCGATTCCAGCTGGCGCTACCAAGACAAAAAGAGTGAATTATTAACGCGCCAAAACCGATACGGCAACAAAGACACTAAAAACAA
>CAOQNC010000039.1 GCA_948511255.1 uncultured Candidatus Saccharibacteria bacterium
TCTTGCAGGTGGGGAAATGCCGGGGGTGGAGGTGTTGGAGGGGAAGTAGGAACAGCGTTTTTATTTTTCTATGAGAGACTGCCTGCATGAGACGATATAGGGGTTTAGTGTTTACATTTTTTGCATATGTTTTTGCGATAGCTATAGGTACGTTGGTTTTTGTGATACCAATGTCTGTAAGTTCTGCTGAAGCGTTAAGAAGTGTGCTTATGTGTATAGATTTTGATATTTTGAACCATCGTTTAGTTAATTATGAGGCATTCTATATCACGTTTTTTGCTATATATGGTGTAATGGCACTGTCTTTTGGGGTTATTTTGGTAAAAAGGTCCGTTAAGCCTCGGCGAGATGCTAAATATCTATTGGGGAGTTTGAAGAGCGAAAACGTTAGATCTCCTGCAATAGGGTTGGAACAGTTGGTAGGGCGAGTTGTTGGTGTATGCGATGATCAAGAATGCCGTGCTCAGGTTGAAAAACTAATAGTCGATAGTATAATGCCGATTAAGGATTTTTTAGAAGAGGTTGATGCTTTTCGTAATACTTTGATCGTAGAGGGGTTGTGGGGTTCTGGAAAAACAACGAGCGTTTTGGTTTCTTCTAACGAAGTTAATGTGAATATACAGAAGCACATGAGATATATTTATGAATCCGCCTTTAAGTATAACGGCAATATTTTTGAATTTGAGCGTGATATCTTGGAAGCTATATATGATATTATGAGTGAAATGGGTATAAGTGCTGGCGTACCATTGGGTGCTTTGGCTAAAAATTTAGACTCAAATCCGTTAAAATCATTTATAAGTACTCTTTATGAGAATGCGATGCCATCGAGTAAAATGTTGACGAGTGACTTGGTGCGGCAAATTAATAAAAGGTATAATCATATAAAAGATTGCCGGAAGCTTCATGTAATTGTGGTGTTAGATGATATTGATAGGTTGCAGGGGGAAGATATTGTGCGCATGCTGTCGTTTATATCTATAATACGACGCATTAATTTTGTGCGACTAATTTTACCTATTGATGCATCTGTTGTGCAATACTCGTTGAAGCAGGCTCATATAATGGAACCAGCTCTTTTTATGAAGAAATATATACCAGAGTTCGATACAATTAAGGTCAGGACTGACTATGAGATGGTTGAGCAGATTGCTTTACGGACTATTGCTGGGAGACAGGAACGCGTAATGACGGATATTGAGACTTTTCGCGCGGCATGGGCTGCGATAGTTTGTAAGTTGTTTTCTGAAAGATTGAAATACAACGCAAAAGAGAAGAACTGGAATAGCACTCGGTGTACGTGGCTAGGCGTTGCCTACTTGGGCTACCCTCATTTTCCCGAGGAGGTCGATCCGGCATCTAGCGGTATAATGTTTGCTACTTACAAAGCCATGAAAGATTGTTTGGATAATAATCACAAGTATAGATGGGGCTCTAGGATTAATGGCGGAGGTGGGGAACAGCGCTTTGAAGATGTTGTGTTAGGAGTAGTTCATGGAAGCGCAGGCTTTCCAGTACGTGATAGATTTAATGAGGAAGCATATGATGTATTGATTTCTTCATGGATTTTTGCTTTTGCTAACGAGCAATGGGGTAATTTAGCGGTTAGTTTGCGCGAAGTACTAGACATGATTGGGGCGTGTGACGTGCTAGTGTCTGACATGGGACGAAGAGATCAGTTTGTTTATGTGTTTAATCAATTATTTGCTGATAAGTTGTCTGATAGGCCTAAGGAAATAATCGAAACGTTAAAAGAAAATGAAAAAAATCTTGAAAAAAGTTGTTGACATGCGGAAAGCGGTTGTGTATAATAAGAATCACAAAGGTCATAAAATAAATATTGAAAAGGAAAAATTATGTCAAAAATGACTAAAACTATTGCTGCTTTGGGCGTTGTTGCTGGTCTTGGCGTTGCTGCTTTGCCACTCAGCTCCTATGCTACGATTGTCTCTAATAGCACAACTGTCACGGCGCAGGCTATCATTGGCGAGGCTATCTCGGTTACGGCTGATGCTACCGATGACACCGTGAAGATTGAGAATGTCACGGCTAACCAGGAAGCTGCTACTGGCTCGACGGTTCTCACTATCCAAACCAACAACACCAATGGTTACAATGTGACGATTAAGGATGCTGATGCTGCTACCGCTTTGACGACCGACGGCGCTGATGCTGACAATGGCATCCCAGCTTCTAATGCTTTGACCAAGGGTACTAAGGGTTGGGGCTTCAAGACTGCGACTTCGACTGAAGGCGTGACCGTTTCTACTGCAGCTCAGGCTTATCGCGCAATTGAGACCAGCACTCAGACGATCGCTTCTCGTGCTTCTGGCGCTAGCGTGACCGATGGCGATAAAATTGATCTCACCTTTGGTGTTGTGGTTGATTCTAGTATTGCCGCTGGCACTTACTCTGATGATGTTGTCATCACTGCTATCACCAACGGCTAATAAAAGTTTTCGGATTTTTACCGCTCCTTCGGGGGCGGTTTTTTGGTGCATTGTTAGCGTTGATAAAAACACGGAGTTTTGGACTTGTTATATTCGGATTTTTGCGCTAAAATAAGTTAAGAACTAAGGAGGTTAATGAAAAGCAATCATTTTGTTAGGAAGGCATTGGTAGCGCTTCTAGCGATGGTAGCGTCAGTAGTGGCGTCAGGAAGTTTTGTGTCGATGGCATCAGCGGTGGATATTCCGGATTATCGTTTACAAGTGACACCGAGTTTTAATGAGATTGAAAAAAGTTTGAAGCCGGGCGAGACTTATACTGGAAAGTTCAAGGCTCAGAATACTGGCTCGAAAGAGTTTCGTTATGAGGTAGATTTTGCACCATATTCGATTGTGGACGAGAACTATAGTATAGACTCTCAGACAGAGAGTGATTATACGCAACTTTCGAAGTGGATTACGGTCGATAAGCCTTCGGGGACTATTGAGCCTGATAGTGAAGTTGGGATTGAGTATACAATTCGGGTGCCACGCGATGTGGCAGCTGGCGGTCAGTATGCTTTAATTAATGTGAAGATGCTGACTGATGACGGCGAACAAACGGAAGGGTCGGCCTTCAAGGTGATTCAGCAGATTGGCTTCCGGGTGCTTGCTAGCATCGACGGTACGACGCGTAAGACTGCGTCCATTACGGACAACAAGGTTCCTGGTTTTATCTTTAATCCTCCGATTACTGTAAGTTCAGTAGTGAATAACAGTGGTAATATTCATGCGAAGGCGACTTATGTTCTGCAAGTTTTCCCGTTGTTCGGCGATGAGGAAGTTTATACGAATGAGGAAAATCCGGTTGAGCTTACGATTTTGCCGGAGACGAAGCGGTATAACGAGTTGTCTTGGGATGGTGCTCCGCATTTGGGGATTTTCCGGGTGAAACAAACGGTGAAGATTTTCGATGAGGTGAGCGTGACGGAGAAACTTGTCTTCTTGTGCCCGATTTGGTTCTTGTTTATTGTATTATTGTTAATTTTCTGCGTGATTTTCTGGATTGTGAGTCGCGTGCGGAGTAGGAGAAAGGAAGCTTAAAATGAAGAAGTTTATTGCAAGCATTTTGGTCCTGCTGGGGGTAGTGGCGGGAGCAGTGATGCCGGTTGCGCCGGTTTGGGCGGAAGGGGAACAGAATGATTCTCCGAATTCCTTGCAAATGTCGCCGAGTGGTGTGCGTTTGACGTTGGTCGCGGGAGAGACTTTGGAAGGTCATGCAACAAATTGCCCGAAGACCGATGAGGGCTGCGCGATTAAGGTTACAAACACGGGGACGGAAGGGTTCCGATTCCGGGTTTATATTACGCCATATGTGGTTTCTGGCGAGAATAATGAGTTGACTTTCGATGAAGAGAAATCAACGGCTTATACGCAGATTTCGCGCTGGATTACGGTTCAGAACGCGAACGGTGAGTATGTGGCGGAGGCAGAGTTCGCTCTTCAGCCGGGTGAGTCGCGGGTGATTCCGTACCGCGTGGCGATTCCGACGGACATTCCGGGTGGCTCGCAGTATGCGGTGATTTGGGCGCAGATTATGAATGATTCCGAGTTTAAGGGCGGAATTGAGACCGTTGGTCGGGCTGGCGCAGTGATTACTGGACGTTCTTCGGGCGACAGCAATGAAGCGGCGGAGATTACGGATATTGATTTTACACGGTTTGCGTTTAGCGGTCCGATGCATTCGGGCGCAACCGTAAGGAATGTTGGTAACACTGATTTCGTGGTGAAATATTCCTATACGGCACGAACTCTGTTCGGTAAAGAAATGTACACGAGTGGCGATAAGACGACTGCGGCTTATCCAGGCACGGAGTATCATATTGCGACAGACTGGGAAGAAACGCCGTTCATGGGGATCTTCCAGGCAGAGTTTAAGATTAGCGCGGCAGGGGAAGAAAAAGTTGAGAAGCATATTGTTGTAATTATGCCGGTTTTCGTGCTGATTTTACTGATTTTGTTGTTGACTATTATTATCGTCTGGATTATAATCATAATCAGAAAGCGCAAAGAGCGCAAAGCTCGGACACTTGTCTAGTCTAAGGACAAGATAACGAGCCGTCGTAATACCATTGCGAGTGGTATTCTGCGAGACGACAGCTCTGGCGAATTCAAACAAAAATATAAAAGAAAGAGTGTGTATGAAAGGAAAGAAAAAACAACTTTTGGGCTTTGTTGGTCTGGCGCTTGTGTTTGCGATGACTGCGATAGCCTATAGTTTGCCTGCTCCAGGGGCTGCGGCTCAGGACTTGAATATTAGCGTGACGGTGACCGCCGAAGAGGGAAGCGCTAAGATTATCGCTCCGACGGATGGCTCGGTTTTAACTGGCCGAACTACGACGGTTTCGGTGAGTTATAATAAAATCCGTTCGATGACTACGACCATGACTTGTAAGAATGCAAGTGGCGAACAGGTCTTCGAAGAGACAAGGAATGCTAACTTGACAGAGCCGACTGGTGTTGCGAATGAGCAGTTCACGATCGCTGAAGGTTTGGGCGATGTGACTTGTAGCGCAAAGACGGAAGCTCGTGGTTTGGATGGTGAGTTGTATCCGGATGGTGTGAGTTTTACCTTCCGTGCGATGAACATCCCGGGCGGTGGCACGGAAGACAATCCAGTTAAGCCACCGGTGAATCCGGATGAGCCTTGTGAAGGTCCAACTTGTGGCAAAGTTGACGAAAACAACGACCCGATTGTTGACGTGATTGTGAGCGATGACGTCGAGCAGGTGAGTGTTCAGGTCTATGACGCCGATAAGAATCCGGTTTTCGTTGCCAAAGATGGTAAGGAAACTCCGCTTTTGACGACGAAAGATGCGTTCAAGGACGGTAAACTGACGATTACTCTGCCGATGTCGGATTACAATGCGAAGCCTGGTAAATATGTTGCGTATTTCACGGCGACGAATAACAAGGGCGAAGTTGTTTCGGTGAACGAATATTGGTTCGAATATATGCCGAAGGTTGAGACTCCGGGGACCGGTTCGATTTTCAAAGATTTGAATCTTTCTCGGGCAGACTACTTGTTGACTGGTTTGGTTGCGTTCGGCGCAGTTGCTGGGTTTGCGGTTTATCTAGTCTTCCGTAAGAGCCGTCGTTAAGATTGTCAGAACGATTTTATAAAAAAGTTGCCATCGTGTTCGTGGCAACTTTTCTGTGGGCTTTGGGACTGGGTATTGGCGACGGGAGTTTTATCGGAAAGCGGAGACTTTTAGCTCATGATTTGCTGGCGCTCGCCTTGGAGTTCGCGCTTGAAGGCTTGGAACACGCGGGCAACAGTTTCGCGGAAGTTAGGGGCGTTTTGTTCAAGCCAAGCCGTAGCAGTATCGTCGTCGGTGATTTGTTCGAACTCGTCCATCTGGGCGTCGGAGAGTTCGGCGCCAATGCTCTGGCCGACGCGAACTTCAAGTTCCTCCTCGGCATGAGCCATAAAGGCGCGTTTTTCGTCTTCGGGCATGTTGGCGAGACCAACTTCGTTCATAAAATTATCATCAATCCACATATTTCCTCCTGTTTGACGCTGGCGGCAACCGATCTGGCTATTGCCGGCGTTTCTTATATATAATTATAGCAC
>CAOQNC010000040.1 GCA_948511255.1 uncultured Candidatus Saccharibacteria bacterium
CTATAATACCTGCTCGAGAAATCAGCGCAACTACATCGGCAAAAAGTCCCCGGCCACACGGCCGGGGAACTTTCAGGCTAAAACACAACATCATCGTCCAGTAACCGCTGGACCAGCTTCTGCAGGCGCAACTTCGTCTGCGTCAGGTTGTCCTCTCCCTTCGGAAAATCAACCACCGTCTTCAGCAGCTCGACATCGTTCAGACTCAGCGTACTGAACTCCAGAATGCTGTCCATCTGCTCCATGTGAAGCTTGTCGACGACCAGTCGCCCCTCGAAATACGCCCGATCTTTCGTAAAGACGTATTGTCCGATGTAACTATTCTGGCCGTTCGATCCCCGGAGCACCCGGTAACAGGTGGTCCAGGTCTGGTTCAGCGCTGTCTCGTCGCTCAGCTTTGTCGGCCGGATGACGTCATACATCACCCGCGCCAGCTCCGCAAAGTTCAGACCCTGCTCCGCCAGATCCATTGCAATCACATAGAACGGCAGCTGCTGCTTCGGAGCGGCGTCGCCCAGCATCAGGTGTGTATTGAAGTCGGTCAATGTCGCATGCCCTTCGTAGAGCACTTCGTCCGCCGGCTTCAGCGCTCCGCTCCCAATCAAGGGCAGAACGCGAGCAGCTCGCTCGGAATCGCACCAGTGGCAGAGGATTTCATGTCCGGTCAGTTCGACCAGCTTCAATCCGCTCACTTTGCGATCCGCCGGAATCGATACGACCGCTCCCTTCAATGACTTATCACGTACATCGATAGAGGTCGTGGCTTCATCAACCACGACCGGTCGGGTTTCTGCGATTCCGCATTCCTGCGCCATCCAGACGAAGTTTTCGCGAATCTTCTCCGCATCAAACTCCAAATCTTTCAACTCTCGCCGGATTCGCTTCAGGTTGTCATTGTCCTCGCGGACTTTACCTTTGCCGTTGGCCAGCGCCCTTGCGAAATCATGTGCTGCTGCCACCGTCGAAGCTGCCGGCGCGCCAAAGATTTTGTTTACCATGTCGCGCGCTCCGGCCTGCCGCTCTTCCAGCATATACTTCGCCAGCATCGTCGTCAGGTACACTTCCTGATAGCGCTGCTCAGCCAGCTGATAGAGGACTTTGCCGGGCTCTCCGCCAGAAATCGACTCAAAAGCCGTCTTCATGGTCTGCCCGACCTCGACTGTGTCGGCGCGCAGCTTCGCGATACTTCCCAGCAGCTCCCGGTTATAACGGAAATCCGGGTTCGTCCACTTGCCGTGCGCGGCCAGCTCCAGCCACTTCTGCTTCTCCTCGCTGGCATTCACCGGCGTCACCATCTCAACGATGTTCATGGTCTGGGCAATCCCGCCCAAGTCCGTCAGGAAACGCTTCAGCTCCGGAGTATAATAGGTAGCCATCTCGGCCAGAGGGATTCGGTTTGACATGACAGTCAACTCCTTTTCATTGTATTTATAGCCTGTCAAGGTTCCATAGCATATAGACTGGCTATCATCTATAATTATAGCACACATACTTAAAAAAGTCAATAGTTAGCATAAGAATATTGACAAAATAACCTATCTGTGCTACAATAAAACATATGACCATTCAAAAAACGCCAAACCAAGTCCCCGAAAAGACCCTCCCGATTATCGGCAGCACGGCCTATATTAAGGTTGCCGGCATCGCCAAAATCCCCGCGAAGATTGACACCGGTGCCGACTCCTCCTCGATTTGGGCTTCCGACATCTCCGTCAACTCCGATAGTCAGCTTGAGTTTTGCCTCTTCGCCCCCGAGAGCCCCCTCTACACAGGCGCCAAAATCGCCGCCGACGAATACAAAGTCCAGCGCGTTCGCAACTCGACCGGCGACATCCACATCCGCTACCGCGTCGCCCTCCCCGCCGTCATCAAGGGGAAGCGCATGCGTATCAACTTCACTCTCGCCGACCGCAGCCGCAACAACTTTCCAGTTCTCCTCGGGCGCAAATCTCTCAACAACAAATTCCTCGTCGATGTCAATAAGAGCGCCGTCAAGCGTCCCGCCCCTATGGACAACACCGACCTCGCCGCCGAGCTCGCACAAAACCCTAGAGAGTTCCACCAAAAATACATGAGCAAGTAGTCAGACTGGACGGCCGTGCTTTTCCACCCAGCCTAAATACTTGCTAGATATTCCACATACGCTTCGACCGCCTTCGCCTCCGCCTCATCTCCGGTCGGATAATACAGCGACGGGCAAGCGTTTAGTTCAATCACCTGATCCCCATAAAAATCAATTCCCACGACCGGCAACTCTGCCGCCCTAGCAATCCGCTCTGCCAATTCTCGCTCCTCCGTACTAAACGAATCCGAACAATCCAGCGCCGTCCCGCCCTGTCCGACGTTACATGTCCCGATCACGCGCACTTTCTCGCCTGACGCAGGCACCTCATCGACGCGCGCACCAAGATATTGTTTCGCCATCTCGGTATTGATCCATGCCAACCGCCCCTGATATGGCACTGTCCGGATAGTCTCATTCTCGAGAGCGATCAATTCCTTAAGCGTCCGCACCCCATCGCCCGTCACCTGCGCCGGAATCCGCGCAATCGCCACAACGAACTTATACCCGATACAAATCACCCGCCGCTCCAACGCTTCCGGCGGCAGTTGTGGCTGTGCGATTGCCAGCCCCGCTCCCGCCGAAGCCTTTTTTGCTTTTCGGATGGCCTCTTCTACCTTTGTAATCGAGCGAATCATTGTCGTCACTCCCCGTCCATGCGCCCCGTCAACCGGCTTAATCACGATTTCCCCATATTTTTCCAGTATTGGCAGGGCATCCTCCTCTGTCTTCACTGCCACTGTCATCGGCTGCGTCACGCCCAACCCCTTCAAAAGTTCATAACTCATCAACTTATCATCCGCCAGTCTCAGCGCATACACGCTTGTCGTCGGCGGCGTACTTGACGCGATCTTAATAACCTTCCTGTCCGGCCGCGTCAGAACCAGATTATTTTGCCCCTCGCGGCAGAGTTTTTCCGCCTTCCATCCCCGTTCTTTCAGTATTTTTCGCAAATACCGCATCGACATCGGTAGCTCCCCCTCCGGCAAAGAATAATAGTCAACCATACCCCAATTATACCATACCTCCGCCTCGAGGCCCCTTTCTCAGCCACATTTTTAGCCATAAGCATTGACTTTTCGGACAATCTGTGCTACAATAAAGGCATGAGACTTGCAATTTTATCGAACGGCAACGCCAACTATTCCACTAAACGCCTCGTCGAGGAAGCCGAGAAGCGTGGCCATAAGGTTCGAGTTGTAAAATATAAAAACTGTTACCTCTCGCTTGACGAGAAGCATCCTAGCGTCTATTATCACGGCAAAAATCTCACCGGTTTCGATGCGATTTTGCCTCGCATTTCGAACAACATGACCCGCTACGGCTGTGCCGTCGTCCGTCAGTTTGAGATGCAAGGCGTCTGGACGGCCTCTAGCTCGATCGCTATCGTCCGCGCTCGTGATAAGCTCCGCTCTCAGCAGATTATGACCAAGGCCGGCATCGACACTCCGAAGACCCTCGTCTCCCGCAACACCGCCGACATCGATGACCTTCTCGAGCAAATCGGCCTCCCGGTCATCATCAAGCTCGCTTCCGGCACCCACGGCAACGGCGTCGTCCTTGCCGAGACGAAGAAAGCCGCGAAGTCTGCTCTTCAGGCCTTCTACCTCTATAACGAAGACGGCACAAATATCCTCCTCCAGGAGTATGTCAAGGAATCTGCCGGCGTCGACATCCGCGCCTTCGTCGTTGGCTCGCGCGTCGTCGCCGGCATGAAGCGCCAATCTCTCGATGACGATTTCCGCAGCAACCTCCACAAAGGCGGCGAGGGAACTAGCATCAAATTGACCGCCGAAGAAAGCCGCATCGCCGTCAAAGCCGCTAAGGCCATGGGCCTCCATATCGCCGGCGTCGACCTCATGCGCTCCTCTCGCGGTCCGCTCGTCCTCGAGGTGAACGCCTCTCCGGGCTTCGGCATCGAAAAAGTCACCGGCCGCAACGTCGCCGAGAAAATCATTGACTACATCGACCAAAACGCCACCCGTCGCAACTCCAAAGACCGCGTCGGCGCCTAGTTCCGTCCCCCGCGACGGCGGGCGTCATCGACGCGCCCCGAAGAAAATATTGGCTGCTTCGGCAGGGGTGGTCCGTTCTTGACTTTTTTACTAAACTCGCTATAATCAAACCATAGGTAGTATATACACAAACACTAAAAAGGAAAAATCATATGAAAAAGAGCCATATTCTGGCAGTTCTCGCGCTAGCGATGGCGCTCGGTTTGGCAGCGCCTGTCCTACTCTCCTCCGATAGTAAGGTTTCCGCCGAGGAAGGTGCGCCCGAGGGAACGACCAGCACGATCGAGCGCAATGTCCCAGACGGCATGGTCGCTCCGGTCGAACTTGACGAGACTAACGCCGAGACCCAGACCGGCGACGAAACCATCTCTGCCGAAGCCGCTAGCACCCTCGACGAGCTAAAAGCCGCTCTCGCTTCTGACGCTGAGACGATCATTATCGAAAGCACTATCACCCTGACCGAAGACCTCGATCTCCAGGGCAAAACCCTAAAACTCGCCGGCGACCTGAACCGTATGTTTGCCATCGAGCAGGGAAATATTACCATCAAAAACGGCACTCTCTCAAGCAACGACGACGTCAGCCAGACCGGCGACGCGATTCTCTGGGTCACCGGTTCCGACGCTGACGCTGGTTTCGAGAATTATACCACCCTCACCGTTGAGAACGACGTCAAAATCGTCACCAAAAACAGCTACGGCCTCGCCATTCATTATCTGACCGATAAGCAGCTCGCCCGCGGCGTCACTATCAACTTCGCCGGCTCCATCGACGCCCCCTACGGCATTAGTGTCAACGGCAACATCCAGGATACCGAAAACGCTCCCGTCATTAACCTCACCGGCACCGTCACCTCTTCTGATGATCTCGCAATTTTCGCCGCTGGCTATGCTGAGTGGCATCTAAACGGCGCAACTTTGACCGGCGCCACCCCGCTCGGGCTGAAATCTGGCAAGTTCGTCCTCGAAAACACCACTTTGAAGGCCACCGGGCCCTATAAATATCTCGAATCTACCGGCAGCGGCATGACCCCGAACGGCTCGACCATCCAAATTGAGAACAGTCAACCTTATGCCGGCGCCATCGACATCGAAGTCAAATCCGGCACCTACGAAAGCGCCCAGGGTCCAGTCTTCTCCGAATACGGCAGCACCACCTCCCGCACCGCTGGCAGCAACCTCCAGCGCCTCGCTATTTCTGGCGGCACCTTCCGTTCCGCCCCCGACCAGCCTGTCTTCGACGGCGTTTCGCCCGCCGAAACCGTCATCACCGGTGGTAACTTCAGTAGCGACGAAGGTCTCGAAGACTATCTCGAAGCTGGCCAACAGCTCGTCAAAGATGAGAATGGCAACTTCATCATCCAGACCACTAACACTCCAGTCACTCCGGAGAACCCAGACGATAAAGACGACCCCGATGACAGCCAAAAGCCATCCACTAAACCAGAAGACGCCCAGAAACCCGGTAGCTCCTCCCCGAATACCGGCATTCTCGCCACTATCGAGCACGCCGCGAACGCTGTTGGCGCTCTCGGCACGACCGTCATCACCGGTGTACTCGTTGCGTCTGGCGCCGCCCTCGCTTGGTTCATCGGCTCCCGCCGCCGCAATTCCGCATCTGGCAAATCCAGCAAAAAATCCACCAACTCCAGCAAACCCGGCCGCAATTTCCACCTCGACCGTATTGAGGTAGAAATCTCGACCACCCCGAAAACTTCCCCGAAATCCACTAAATCTGCCAAAACTGCCTCAAAATCCTCGAAAAACGCCGCTCAAACCACTTCCAAGACTACTAAATCTTCCGCCAAGTCCCTCAAATCCGGCTCAAAAACCTCCCAAAAATCGACAGCAAAATCCGCCAAAACCTCGTCCAAGGCCTCCAGCACCGCCAAATTAGCTTCCTCTCGCAGAACCGCCGCGACACCGCGCTCCGCATCCAAAAAGCGTTAAAACGCACCCAGAAACGCTCAAAA
>CAOQNC010000041.1 GCA_948511255.1 uncultured Candidatus Saccharibacteria bacterium
ATCCTGTACAATTTCCTCTCGACTCACTACCGCCGTTTCAACCGAATCAACCGGCCCGACCACGCCATTCATCTCCGCCGTCGCCATCACGGTTACTTTTCCATCCGTCGCCCAGCCCGCCTGCTGAATATAAGTATTTTCTAGCCCCTGTAGCCACAAGTTCACTGTGAAAATCAGCCCAAAAATTACCCCCATCACACCCATCACCAGAAAACTTTGCTTCGGATGAGCTCTTACGTCTCTCCAGCCAATCCTTAAAACATCCTTTAGCTTCATCTAATCTCCCTTCATTTTTAGTGCCATCTTTTTCTCGGAAAACTGATCCAAACACAATAAAAACGCCACCGGCGCTGACCCAAAAATCCAAGCTACCACTTCCGCGCACATCCAATTCAAACCCAGCAAAATCGGCGGAACAAAACCCACTCCTGGATAATGTCGACTAAATTGTTCCGACAAATAATTCCACAAGGTCGCCGTCGCAACCCCCGCTAATATAATCGCTATACCCATCGCAAGCAACATCGCCCAGAAACAAATCTCCAACAAATACAAGAAATAAATTAACAAAATTTGTCCCCGTGAAGCGCCCAGCGAGCGATACAAAGCAAAAGTCCGCGCGCTCTGCGAAACCAAATGCGCCAGAGTAAATGCCAAAACCAACGCCGATACGACTAGCAAAACTACACAAATCGGCCGCACGAAATCCCTGTTCATTCCTCGAAAATGTCTATACACGGCAAGCTGCGTCCCGCGTACCTCCTCTACTCGATATCGCCTCGCATCGTATCCCATCTCTCTCGCATCACCAAGCTCCGCATATCCATACGCTCGCCGCACATTATCAAACTTCGCCATCAGAACTTCTGACGAATTTTCAATCACAACTCCACCATACTTATCTATCCGCCGCAAAACTAAATCCTTATCCCCGTCATATTCACTCGCGAGATAAACCTCACCACCGGTCTCTGCGCGCGCATAGCGCAGCGCCATGTTCTCCAGACCTTGCACTATAACTATCGCCGCCAGCAATAAACCAAACAACGCCCCGACCGTCACCACCGTCGCGATGCTCCGCGTCCGGAACGCCGCAAACTCCCGGTGCGACAATCGCCAAGCTTCCTTAAGCCGCATTAGCTCCAACCCCGCTCGTCGCATTGCTTTGCGCAGTCCTGCCCGCCACCGTCACTACCTGCGTCGCATATTTGATCACATCTCGACTATGGCTAGCAATGATAATCGTCACCCCCATCTGTACCCGAATCAAATTCAAGATCTGTAGCACAATCTCCGCATTCGCCTCATCAAGATTACTTGTCGGCTCATCCGCCAAAATAATTTTCGGGTTTAAAAGTAGCGCCCGCGCAATACACGCCCGTTCTGCCTGTCCGCCCGAAACCTCCTTCGGCAGAAACTTCAAGTTCTCCGAAATCCCCAACATCTGCGCCAGTTGTCCTGCGCGCTCCTTCCGCTCGCCCTCTGGCATTCCCGCAAACACGCCCGGCAAAGTAATATTCTCAAACAACGTAAACTGCGGCTGTAAATATGAACCCTGGAAAATAATCCCTACCTCATGTCGATAAAAATCCGTCCGCTCTTTCGCTGACATCTGATTAATCTCTTTCCCGTCAACGATAATCCGCCCGCCCGATGACCGTTCCAATCCGCCAATCAAATTAAGCAAAGTTGATTTCCCCGCGCCACTTTCCCCGCAAAGAACCACAAACTCCCCCGCCCGCACCGCCAAATTCACTCCACGAAGAATGCCCTTATTGCCATAAGTTTTACTAACATCTTGAAGTTGTATAATATCCATCTAAAATTAGCTCTCATCATTTAAGACACAGGGGGTATAGAACCCATTATACACCTCATTTCAAAAAACATATACTTTTTACGCAGACCACGACCATTAAAAATGCCGCCAGCCCTCAGGGCCAGCGGCAAGGCGCAGGATGATAATAGAGTCAAAAAATACATTTTTGTCCGCCACAATCAACGGGTCGCGCAAACCGCCGGTCAGAACCGCCAGCAAGCCTTAGTCGGCGCAGTCGCCGTCGCACGCATGCTTGGAAATCCTAACCATCGCCCAAGCCATCACGGCCCAAGCCGCCATGCCGATCGACGCCGCCAAGACGAACCAGTCCGTCAAGCGATCAAGCAGCTCGCGCCGCTTCTCCGGGATTTTCACGCATGCCCAGACCAGCATACCCCAGGCCGACACGCCCGCTCCAGCCGCCATCGTAAAGCCTTTGAACAAGCGGTTGAGCAGATTCTGTCTTTTCTCGCACATCCTAACACCTCCTCTCGAAGAACTTATAGCGCTAGTCCGCCAACAAACTCTAGAAAATCGCAAAAAACACGAAAAACCAGAGCTAGCCAGCCATAAACTAGCCTCTACACTCTCATTATAGCACACCTGACCGAAATTGTCAAGAGAACAAGCCCGAACAGCCCAAAATCCTCGAAAATCCCCCTTGTAATCCCCGCCAATCTGTGCTAAAATACCAGGGTATAGTCTAATAAACGACAATGCGACTAGACGATAGGACAGGCCTTGCGCCGAAATCCGTCGACTCCGCCTCGAAAGACCAGAGTTGATCGACTTCAGCAAGAGGAACCAGCCAATAGTCTAGATTTCGTGTTGTTATAAGGGAAAGGAACAGGATGCAAGTCATCATCGGCACCAAAATTGGTATGACCCAGATCATCGGCGACGACGGTATTGTGACTCCAGTCACAATTTTGCAAGCCGACCCCTCCACAGTGACTCAGATTAAAACTGTCGAAACCGACGGTTATAACGCTGTGCAGTTGGGTTACGGTCAGGGTAAGAATCTGAGCAAGTCGGTTTCTGGCCACGTCAAAGCGGCCGGAGTCACTCCGAAGGTCTTGAAAGAGTTTCGTGTCGAAACTCTGCCCGAACTCAAGATCGGAGATAAAATCAGCGTAGAGAGCTTCAAACTCGGCGACAAAGTCGAAGTTACAGGTATCTCGAAGGGTAAAGGCTACGCCGGTACCGTCAAACGCTGGAACTTCAACGAATCGCGCAATACGCACGGTTTCAAGGGCAACATTCGTCGCGTCGGTTCAATCGGCTCGATGTACCCACAAAAAGTTTTCAAAGGCAAGAAAATGCCAGGCCGCATGGGCCACGATCAGGTAACTGTCAAGAATTTGGTAGTTGCTTTTTTGGATACCGAGAACAATCTGATTGGTCTCAAGGGCGCTGTCCCAGGTCCAAAGAAGGGCATCGTCACCATTAAGGCTGAAGAGGGAAAGGAGTAATATGGCAACATTGAACAAAGATGTTTTCGAGCTCAATGTCGAAAACCACGAACTCCTCAAGACCGCTTATGACGCATATCTCGCCAACTCCCGCAGCTCTCACGCTAAAACTTTGAAGCGTGGTGAAGTCCGCGGTGGTGGTAAAAAACCATGGAAGCAGAAGGGAACTGGTCGCGCTCGTTTCGGTTCGACCCGCAACCCAATCTGGCGTCATGGTGGCGTCGCCTTCGGTCGCACCGGTGAAGAGAACTTCACCAAAAAACTCAGCAAGAACGCCAAGAAAACCGCTGTTCGCCAGGCCTTGAGCCTCAAGAACGCCGACAAGGCAGTTCTCGTTGAGAGCATCGCAACTACCGGCAAAACCAAAGAAGTTGCCAAGAAGTTGAATGACTTGAAACTTGCCGACAAGGCAGTTCTCATGGTTGTCTCCGAGAAGGCCCCTGAAGTCCTCCGCGCAACCAACAACATCCCGAACCTTAAACTTGTCCGCGCGACTTATCTCAACGTCTTTGACGTTTTGAACGCTGACGCCATCATCTTCAGCGAAACCGCGCTTAAAGCCACCGAAAACTGGTTGCTCGATAAGGAGGAAGCATAATGATTACTCCACGCGCTACTGAAAAAGCCTATGTCGCTCAGAGCCAGAACACTTACATTTTCTTCGTGCCGAAGGCTGCGACTAAGCAAGCCATCGCAAAGGCAATCGCCGAAGAGTTCAAGGTGACCGTCACCGACGTCCGCACCGCGAACCGCAAAGGCAAGGCTACCCGCTTCTCCCGCGGCAAGCACGCTTATCCTGGCATCACTTATCGCCAAGATCACAAAGTTGCTTACATCACCGTCAAAGAAGGCGACAAAATCCCAGTCTTTGAAGAAGTGAAAGCCGAAGAGCCGAAGAAAGCTGACAAGTCTGACAAAAAAGACGACAAAGCCGAGAAGAAGGCCGCCAAAAAGGCTGATAAGGCAGAAAAGAAAACCACTAAGAAAGCAGAGAAGGAGAGCAAGTAATGAGTATTAAAGCTTATCGCCCAACCACTCCCGCTCAGCGCCAAAAAACCACGCAAGATTTCGACCAGGTTACCACTCGGAAGCCGATGAAATCTCTGCTCGCTAGCAAAAAACAAATGGCTGGCAAGAACAACCAGGGTCGCATCACGGTTCGTCATCGTGGCGGCGGCGTCAAACGTCACTACCGCATCTTGACTTACACTTTGCCTCAGGATAGCCAGTTCACCATCATGGAAATTGAGTACGATCCGAACCGCAGCGCTCGTATCGCCCGCGTCAAAGATCAAAACGGTACTTATTACTATGTTATCGCCGACAACAACATGAAGAAAGGCGCGACCTTCGCCACCGGCAAAGACGTCGCTGTCGAAACTTCCAACCGTATGCCGATCGAAAACATTCCAGTTGGTACTTTCATTTACGCGATTGAACTTACTCCAGGCCGCGGCGCCCAAATGGTCCGCTCCGCTGGTACTAGCGCTCAGCTCATGGCTAAAGAGAACGGCTATGCCACTCTGAAAATGCCATCCGGCGAAATGCGCAAAGTTCTCGTCACTTGCGAAGCTTCTATTGGTACAGTTGGCAACGAGCAACATCAAAACATCAAAATCGGCTCCGCCGGTCGCCGCCGCCGCAAAGGCATTCGCCCGACCGTTCGCGGTGTCGTGATGAACGCTACCGATCACCCACACGGTGGTGGTGACGGTGGTCGCCACGGTACTGGTAAAGCACCTCGCACCCCATGGGGCCAGCTGACTTTGGGCTATCGTACTCGTCACAATAAGAAAACTGATAAAATGATCGTGCGCAGTCGCCACGAAGGAAAGAGGAAATAATGTCTAGGAGCATGAAGAAAGGTCCATTCGTGGACTACAAGCTCGCGAAGAAGGTTGCTGCTCTCTCTGCCGAAGATCGCACCGTGATCAAGACCTGGGCACGCCAATCTACCATCTCTCCGGAAATGGTGGGCCGGACCATCGCCGTCCACAACGGCAAGGTTCACGTCCCTGTCTTCATCAGCGAGAACATGGTCGGTCACAAACTCGGTGAGTTCGCCCCGACCCGCAAGTTTAAGCGCCACGGCGGTAAAAAGGCTGCTGAAGCCGCTGCCGCAAAGGGAGGTAAATAATGAGTACTGTATTTGCCCGCGCTATTATTAAAGGCGTCGATAGCCAGCCTCGCAAGACCAACGTCGTCGCGAGCCTCGTGCGCGACCGCTACGTCGCTGACGCTGTGGTAATTCTCGAAAACACCCCGCGCCGCGCCGCTCGCGCCGTCCGCAAAGCTATCGAATCCGCTACCGCGAACTTATTGAACAACTCCGGCGTCAGCATTGACCCGAAGAGCATTCGCATCGCCCGCATCTCGGTTACCGCCGGTACCCGCATGCGCCGCTACGTCCCAGCTTCCCGCGGTCGCGCTTTGCCTTATGAAAAGATCTCCAGCAACATCTTTGTTGAAGTTGCCGGTGAGGAGAAAGTGAAGAAAGCAACTGATTCTAAGTCCGAAGCCGCCCCGAAAGCCGCTAAGGAAACTAAATCAAAGGAGGAGAAGAAGTAATGGGTCAGAAAGTTAACCCAGTTTCCTATCGTCTCCAGATCAGCAAGGATTGGTC
>CAOQNC010000042.1 GCA_948511255.1 uncultured Candidatus Saccharibacteria bacterium
GTCTTTGACCGGAAAGTGTGAGAAGCCGGAGCGATAGAGGCGGTCGAGAGTGAGCGGGCCAAGGACTTCGTCGGCGTCGACGTAAACGATTTTTGAGTCGGGGAGCATGATTTCGGAGACTTTGACAGCGGGGAGGTCGAGAAGGTTCGTCATCATGTTGCGCTCGCGCTGGCTGAAAATATTATGCGGAGCTTGGGTAAGAATCTCAAAAATGTCGGCGCGGGTCTGCGGAGTGTCGTCGGAAGTTGCAGAAGAGGCGGGCTGAAAGGTCGGGCTTTTGGGATGTCAGGGTCGGAAGGGTTGGCGGGCGTGGCGAGGGACGCGGGCTGAGGAGCGCTCGCGAGCGGAGATGCATTGCGGGGATGGGTACGGTAGGGTTCGAGCTTCGGGTCGATCCACTTGGTGAAGCGACGAAGAAACTTTTTCCAACTGCGCTTCAGGAAGGCGCCGAAGTTCTTGAGGGCTTTCCAGATAGATTTAGCGACTTTTTGACAAACTTTGAGAAAGTTTTGGGCGACACGGCGGGCTTTTTCGGCAAAAGTGGGGGATGCGGGAGGTTTTGGAGTATAATTAGCCGGTTCCATGCTATAATTATAACATAGTCAAAGCCTATGTTGCGATGTGCGTCGCGTTCAGAAGAATATGCCAGCATATTCTTCGCTCACGGCTCCTTATCGTAGCATAATAAGTTATCTAGCTTAAGGATACTAGGAGGAAAATGGATAAGAAAACTTGGATTATTGTCAGCGTCCTGATAGTGGCGTTCTTAGGGCTGGTTGGGATTAGTATTGCGCAGAATACGATTCCGCAGAATGATATTTCGATGGTTTATGAACCGAGCGATGCGAACGGAAATTTCGGGGAAATGATTGAGGGCGATCCGAATGCGCCGGTGAAGATCTATGAATATGGCGACTATCAATGTGATGCTTGCGCGCCGATGAACCCATATGTGAACGAAATTGTTGAGGAGTATGATGGGAAAGTGGCGGTGGTCTATCGGACGATGATCATGTCCTATCATCAGTGCGGCACTTCGGCGGCTTCTGCAGCGTTGGCGGCTTCGCGGCAAGGTTACTGGAAGGAATACAAAGATTATCTATACGAAAACCAGGACGATTGGTTTTATTCTGATCCGACGGAGTGTCCGACGCAGTTCCAGGATTATTTCAAGAAGGTGACCGACGGCAAAGGTGATATGGAAAAGTTCGTGGCCGACATGGGAAGTAGCGAAGTCTCGCAGAAGATTAGCTTCGACGCTGGTCTCGCGAAGAAACAAAAGGTTTCCTTCACGCCGACCTTCTATGTTGAGGGCGACTTTGTCGATCAGCGAAACAAAACTCGCGATGCGTTTTTGGAGGAGCTCAAGGCAAAGATTGACGAGAAGTTAGCCGAAAAAGGTGTCGAAAAGTAAGATTGTCTTGCTAGATAAACCGCTGGCTTTCGGGCTGGCGGTTTTTGTTGGGGTTGGAGTAGGTTTGGGCAGTCGGATTTGGAATATTCAGGTTTGGAAGCATACAGGTGTTATGTAGGCGTTTGTTATGGCGTCAAAAAAGTCCCAGGCTTTGCGAGCTCGGGACTTTGATAAGCGTATTAAACTTATTGCTAGAACTTTGGCTTCGAGTATGATTTCGGAAGTTCGAACTTCGCTTCAATGAAGCTAGAACTTCGGCTCGATTTCAATGAACTCTTGCCAAGGCGCAGGCGGGAAAAGTTTCTCGCGGCGCGCGTTCGGGCGTTTGGATTTACTACGCATTCATTCTCCTGTTTAAGTGCTGTGTGCCTCGGGATAGCAGCAAAAGGCTAATCGACCTAATCCTCCGGAACACCTTACTATGATAGCAAACCTTGAGCTATAAGGCAAGCATAAGCAAGATAATTTAGGCGGATTTTAACAGAGGTAGAATGACAAAAAGATAGAAAAAGCGAGATCGGAGAGCGGTTAGGCTAGAATGAGGAGCGTGCCGATAACAAGACAGGCGACGATGATGCGGTATTTGCCGAAACTTTGAAGGGATTTCGGCTTTTTTAGATAAGTGAGGAGAAAGCGGAGGGCGATTAGGCCGACAATGAAGGCGACAAGATTGCCAAGTAGAAGCGGACCAAGATTGGCTGAGAAGTAGTCGCGACCAGTCGAGGAGAGGAACATGCGAAGACAAACGGCGGCCATGATCGGAATCGAGGCGAGAAAAGAGTATTCGGCGGAGGATTCAGAGTCCATACCGACGAGACGGCCGGCTATAATAGTCGAGCCGGAGCGAGAGACGCCAGGAATGAGGGCAAAAGTTTGCAACAGACCGATAATAAGCGCGCGAATGGGCGTGAGTTCGTTTTCGTCTTTAAGTTTCGACATGTGCGGAAGATGGTCGATGATGACCATGATGATACCGACGATGCCCATGGCGGCGCAGACGGTGTAGAGCGAACTAAAGAAGCTATTTTCTTCAATGAAACTTGAGAGGAGTAAGCCGATGATGCCGGCCGGGATGCTGGTGATAAGAATATTTAGAGCGAGGCGGTAGTTTTTTTCGACAAAAATGCCTTTGATGATTTTCCAAATACGCTTGCGGAAGTAAATTAAGAGCGCGAGTAAGGTGCCGAGATTGATGAATTCGAGGAAAAGATGAAAGTTCTCGCCGGAAAAGTTGAAGAGCTGTTGGACAAGTTCGAGATGTCCGGACGAAGAAACGGGTATAAACTCTGTGATTCCTTGAATGAAGCCGAGCAAAATTGACTGAAAAATATCCATAAGTTTATTATAGCATATGTGTTATGTGATTATTCGATATTGCGGAATAGGATTTTCTTGACTTTTTCGGTGATAGGTTTGATTTGTTCGATGCCGAGGAAATAGCCGGCGACAAGGTAGGCGACGAGCGAAACGATGGTGATGAGGCAGAACTTCGGGAAAACGACAAAGATGGAGTCGTCGGTCGCCATGAGCGGGAAAAATTTAGTCATAGAATAAGCGACGCAGCCGGTGATGACGGTAGCGATGACGGTTTTGGTGAAGTTACGCCAGAAAGCTTTGTTCAGGAGGTCGCGTTCGGAGCGGCGCTGGAGGATGCCGAGAAGGAGGACGATTTCTAGAATGGCGCCGATAGATTGTGCCCAGCCGAGGCCTTCCGGGCCAAGCCCGAGCATTGTGAAGGCGACGGCGAGGAGGATCGTGGCGCCGATAGCGACAACGGAAATAATGAATGGAGTTTTTGTGTCTTGTTTGGCATAGAATCCGCGCGACGCGATATGGAAGACAGAGTGCGCGAAAATCGAGATGATCAAAGTGGCTAATACCGATGAGATAAGCTGGTCGCCGCCGTTTTTAATAAAGCTGACGACATAACCGCGGGCGAAAAAGGCGATAATGGAGATTGGCATGGAAATCCAGATAATAGTGCTGAGGGCGGTGCGGAAAGTCTGACGAAACTTGGCTTCGTGACCAGCACCGACTTCCTCGGTCAGCTGCGGGAAAAAGGCGGTCGAAATGGCGACGCCGATGAGGTTGACGGGCATGCCAGCAAGGCTGGAGGCCTGCTGATAAGAGCGGAGCGCGCCAGCGCCCATGCGCGAGGAGAGATTAGTAGTGACGAGCGTGTTGACGTAGTCGATTCCCTGATCGAGCGAGCGGGCGGGGAGGAGCTTAAGGACGGAACGGAAACCTTGATTTTTCCAATGAAGCTTGAATTCATAGTCGAAGCCGAGGCCAAAGAGCCCGACGAGACTGACAATGAGCTGAAGCACGGCGCCAAAGACTACGCCGAGCGCGACGCCCATGATTCCGCCTTCGAAAATTTGCCAGCCGAAGATGTTGATGCCGCCGGTGAACCAAACGATGCCGATCAAGATGCCAATATTATAGAGTGCCGGGGCGAGAGCATAAAAGACGAACCGACCGAGGGCTTGCTGGATGCTGGAGAGGATAGTGGAGATAGAAAAGAGGAAGGGGTTGATAGCGATGACGCGCATCATGTTGATAGCGAGGATGGTGCCGGATTCGTCGAGACCGGGGCCGACAATGTAGCGGACGAGCGGATCAGCAAAAATCATAATTAGGATTGAAGCGACGAGTGTCATTAGTGCCATGAGGTTAAGGATGCTAGAAGAAAGTTCCCAGGCGGATTTTTTGTTGCCGGAGGCGAGGCGCTGATTGAAAACTGGGATAAAACTGACGGCGAGCGCGCCAGAAGTGAGGATGAAGAACATAAAATCGGGGATAGTGAAGGCGGCGGTGTAGGCGTCGATGCCGGTCGGGTAGGTGTCGAGGTAATATGAGTTTAAGAGGCGGTCGCGAAAGATACCGAGCAGGGCCGAAACTAAGGTCGAGCTGGCGAGGACGACTGCGGCAAATTTGACGGAGAGCTTGCGATTTGCGAGCGCGACGACGGAGCTAAAGCGGAAATGACTGCGGCGCTTGTTTTTTGGCGCATGAGGGTCGGCCGGCGGGACTTCAATGTCAGGCGCGGCGGAGTTTTTGCTGCGTTGTTTTTCTTCGTGCGGGAAATCTTTGCCCTGCTGGGATGTTTGCTCCGACCCCGGCATAGCTAAATCTCAGTTGCTCCACCAAAGTATTCGCGTAAGGCTTCAGGAAGTTTAAGCTTGCCATCTTTTTGCGCGTAATTTTCAAGAACAACGACCATAGTGCGGGCGAGTGAAATTGCGGTCCCATTCAAAGTATGTAGCACTTCGACCTGACCGTCGTTCCGGCGGACACGAATATTAAGGCTGCGAGCCTGGAAATCCGTGCAGTTCGAACAGCTGGTGAGCTCGCGATATTTCTGATCGACCGGCGACCAGTATTCAATATCATATTTTTTGGCGGCGGGAGCGCCGAGATCGCCGGCGGCGATATTGATAACGCGATACGGAATGCCGAGTTCTTGCCAAATTTCTTCTTCGATTTCGCGAATTTTTTCGTGCATTTCTTTGGACTTTTCTGGCAGACAGAAAACATACATTTCGAGTTTGTTAAACTGGTGGACGCGGAAGAGGCCGCGAGTATGTTTGCCGTAAGTGCCGGCTTCCTTGCGGAAGCAGGCGCTGTAGCCGGCGTAGCAAAGCGGGAGATCTTTTTCGTCGATGATTTCGTCCATATGGTAGCCGGTGAGCGGCATTTCAGCGGTCGCAATCATGGCAAGGTCTTCGCCTTCGATATAATATTCATCACTTTGCTCGCTGCTGCGCGGGTTAAAGCCGCAGCCTTCGAGAATCTTGCTGGAAACCATGTCGGGGACGGTCATAAAATTGAAGCCGTGCTCGGTGACTTTTTTCAAGCCGAACTGGAGCAGAGCGTTTTCGAGAAGCGCGAGGCCGTTCTTTAGGTAGTAAAACTTTGCGCCGGCAACTTTGGCACCACGCTCAAAGTCGACCCAATCACGGGAAATTGCATAGTCAAGATGGTCGACACCATCGGTGCGGTGTTCGCCCCAACTTTTGATTTCGACACTACATTCTTCGCCACCAAGCGGAACATCCTCAAAAATGATATTTGGAACTTGTTTCAAGCCGTCGGCAAGTTGTTTTTCGATGTCGGAAAGCCCAGGCTCGAGCGCGGCGAGTTGTTCTTTAACTTCTTTTGCTTGAGCGATAAGCTCGGGATCTGGCTTGCCGCCTTTCATGCGACTAGACAATTCATTGCGGCGCTGGCGAAGCTCCTCAACGGTTTGGAGTGATGACTTGCGCGCATCATCCAGCTCAAGAAGGGTAGGGATATCAACTTGATAACCTTTTTCGCGAGCAGACTTTTCAACTAACTCTTGATTTTTCCGAATGAAATTGATGTCTAACATATAATTATTGTAGCACAAAACTGCGCAAGTTTAGAGTTTTATCGAGCGATAACTGATTGGGCGTTGGTGGAGAGGATTACCAAGTGCCACC
>CAOQNC010000043.1 GCA_948511255.1 uncultured Candidatus Saccharibacteria bacterium
CTCCCCCTCCAACTCGCCCTTACCTTCCTCACCCTCACAAAACTCACCCCCTCCCGCTCCGCCAACCTCCTCCCGCGCTTCGACTTTTTCATTATCATTGCCAGCCTCCTCTTCAGCCTCCTTTCCTTCGCCTCTTACGCCGCCTACACCGAGCACGAACTCGCCGACACGCGTATCTCTTGTTGCCAGTCCACTCTCTAGTCCATTACCACCCACCTCACCGCTATAAACACCCGTCGCCAAACATTTTTCTCCCATCTCCTCAAAAATATGCTATAATAAACCCAAGCGGAGCGTCACCTCGACATTTCGTCGCTGTAACGCCCGACAACAGACGGAAGTGTGTCCGAGTGGTTTAAGGAGCACGCTTGGAAAGCGTGTGTGCGGACAACCGTACCGGAGGTTCGAATCCTCTCGCTTCCGCCATAAAATGAAAAGTGGCGAGCTTGCTCGTCAGTTTTTATTTTCAAAGAAACCTGCTATAATAGTGTCACAATTCGGGAATACCCGCGCCTCTAGCTAAGCGCTAGAGGAATTTTATATAAGCGTCCTCCTTAAAAATGGGCCGCAATCCTAGATCGCAGCCCATTTCGCTGAGTCAAAATTCACCGTCGAAACATACGAACCCGCGACCTGCCAGGCCGCCAAGCCCGACGTTCACGCCAGCTTCGCGAAGTCCATCGGCAGCCGCTCCAGGTTGTACTGCTCAAACGGAAACTCGAACGCCCGCGCGCAGAGCAGCTTGAACAGCCCCGTCAGCTCAGGACATCCCAGCTTCTTGATCCGCGGCAAACTGTGATCGTACATCACGTGAGAAATCGGCACTTCCGCCGCCTTTCCATCCACGAGGTACTCCCGGATTTCCTTGTGCGTCCGCGAATCAACCGTCCGCTTTTCGCCAAAGGCATTAAGGACGAACTCACCCTCTTTCGCACCACGACTCAACATCCCGACTCCGTTCTGCACGCAGTATTGCGCGAACAGCACCAAATCCACCGCATCATGCATCTTCACCAGCTTCGACAGATACGACTCCTTCGCTTCGTAGGACTCGAACTTCTCCCGCATGTAGCTGTGACAAACCATGCCATGATACTGCCGATAGATACTCTTCGCTTCCGCCGCATCCTTCATTGAGCGCGTCACGCCATCCACATCCGTCGCCGCGTCCCCAGTCAGCGCCTCCGCATCGTCATGATGCAACGCCACCGACTCCAGACTCTCCGGCGCAATGTCCTTGTTCTGGAACAAATCCAAGAACTCCAGATACGTCGGCACGATCAGCTGCGCCATCATGAACGAATGCTCCGCCGTCGACAGACCAATCATCGGCCAGGTACACTCCGTGAATGGAAACGCATACCTCACCTCAATCGCCCGCGGCGCCGTCATCCTCAACTTAGTCGCATACAACTCGCAGATCCGGTCAGCCCTCGCCTCGTACGTGTTCTTCGGCAACAACTCAGCAAAACTAAGGTCCAATCTTATCACCACCTTAAAATAGAATATTCAAATTATACCACACCCCTCGAGCCAGGTCTACTTCCCCGCCGTAACTCCATCATCTCCCTTCCGCCACAATCCGATAACTCTGGTCAATCAACCCTAAAATCCCCTCCGTCGCCACCCCATAATCCAAAACTACCGTTATCCAGTTATCCTTATTCATATGATATCCGAGCAAAATCCCCGCCCCCTTCTCCGTCCCGTCGCCATCAGAATCCCTTCCCATACCTCCAGAATCACCTCGCGCCGCCACAAACTCCCGCGCCATCCCCTTCTCAAATCTCAAATCCAGCACCGCCACATCCTCATCCGTTTTAAGCCCTAACCGTTTGCCTTTTACTTTCAGTATCACCCCAAACCACTTCCGATTCGTCGGATTTCGCCACACCGCATTCTCATCCTGCCACAAAAACTCCAACTCGCACCCATACTCCTCCTGCACATACTGAATCACCTCCCGAGCTTGTTTCCCCCGAAGAACCCACTTCCCAGAAAAATCTCCCTCACTTTTCATATCTCATATTATACCATGTTATAATATCCTCATGAACCATAACCTTTTCCCAACCAGCCATCCCGAAGACAAACAGCCAACAATCGACCAGCCGGAAAACAATCCAACGGCCCCTCAGCCTGAACCCCCAGAACCCGAACAGCCCGAAGCCATCAAAGACCTCCCGACGACCAGCCCAAACTCAACCTGCGCCTTCTACCTCCGCTCCATCGAACGCGCCGGCCGTATGGGTGACGTGAAAAATTTCCTCCTCGACACCGCCGACCGCGACTTTCACGATTTCCAGGATCCGCTCGACCTCGACGCCTTCAGCGATGCCTATTCCGAATTCATCGACCCCGCCCTGACCTACGAAGACAAAGCCGCCCTCAAAAACTACACCGGCTATAATTACCGCCTCATCAACTCAGTCGCCCGCGGTCAATGGAACTACGACCTCCTTGGCCCGCAAACCCCCGAAGCCCTCCAAACCGCTCGCAAAGACATCGAAGCAATCAATCAGGCCATCGCCGCCACTCCGCCTCCCGAAGTCGACCTCCTCGCTCATCGCGGCACTAATCTCGACAGCTTCCTCGGATACAATATCAATTCCCTCTCCGATCTCAAATCTCTCGAAGGTCAATTCTTCCTCGAAGAAGGTTTTACTAGCTCCTCCCTCTCCCCAGACCAAAGTTTCGCCCAAAAAGACCTCGACGACCCGCTTCGCCGTCCCTGCGATATCGAAATTACCTGCCGCATTCCCAAGGAAGCCAGAGAAGTCACCGGCCTCCTCTCTGACGAACTCTCCTACGACCCCGAACAATACGAAGTCGTCATCAGCACCGACAGCCTTTTCTACGTCTCCTCCGCCGAAGTCTCCGACGACGCAAAATCCGCCCAGCTCGAAATGACCCTTATCCCTCGCCATTTATACGACCCCGCCTACGCCTCCGAAGCTCCCAACGCCACCGAATAATGTTATAATATCCCCATGAATAACTCCCTCTCCAATCACCCTGACTTTACTCCGCCTCAGCCCATCTCCTCCGCTCCAGCCGATGCTAAGCCTGAAACCTCTTGCGGCGCCGTCATCGTTTATGACGGCAAAGTTCTCATCGTCCACCAGCAAAACGGCCTCTCCGGCTTCCCGAAAGGCCACATCGAATCCGGCGAAACCGAACCCGAAGCCGCCCTCCGCGAGGTCAAAGAAGAAACCGCCCTCGACATCATCCTCAATGAACACACCCGCTTCGCCTTCTCCTACTACATCCCCCGCCTAAACGTCCTCAAAACCGTCGTCCTCTTCCTCGCTTCTTTGAAAGACCCCTCCGAAACCCCAACCGAGCAGCCCGACGAAATCGCCAAACTCGAATGGCTCCCCTTCGATCAAGTCGAATCCACCCTCAACTTCCCCGAATGGCAAAGAGCCTGGCACACCCTCCGCGCCAAATACCTTTCCTAACAAAAATCTCTAAAGCCCAGGAGTAACAACTTCAACTTACGTCAAAATCGCCAAGTTCCGCGAAAAACTACTAGACATAACCGCGATAGTAAGGTACAATCTAATTAAGTTGATTTGTTATTTGTTGCTGATGTAGATGTTAATCTCACCAGCAACAATAATTTTTTGCTCACTTTTCGTCTGACCCACCTTGCGGCCCAGCAAACGATCAACAAGCTTCAAAATCAGAGTTCGCATCATAACTTCCTTTCCCCAATCAAACTCCACACCCTACCTTGCTTATGTCCTAGCCGCCTGGGCTCTGCGCTCTAGTATATAGCAAATCTTTCCAAAATAACACAAGTTGAAGCGCTCAAGAGAAAAGAAAACAAGTTTTCTTTTCCGAGAGCGCGCACAACTTTCTAGAAATCTTCGATTTCTAGCGCACAGCCACAATAAAACCCACAAAAATCCTAGATTAAAATTAAGCTAGTTTGCGTTCTATCTAGCAAAGCGCATCTTATGATGAGCGAGCGACGATAGAATTCGCAAAATAGCCAATTTTAACTAGGATTTCACCACCTTCCGCGTCACGTCAAACTTCTCCATATATTTCCCCAGCATCAACCGCGTCTGCGCATAAAACGCCGCCGCGCTCTGATACACAATCGCCACCACCGGCGACAAAATCCATTGAATCACCATCGCAAACTTCTTCCGCTTTTTCGCCCACTCCGGCCGTTCCGGCAACATCTTCAACGACACAAACACCGTCACGAATAATCCAATCGCCGCAATCGTCTGGATAATCCCCACTACATTCGGCAAATTAAATGCCACCGCTCCGCGCGACCCCAAGTTCAACAACATCGGCACCCAACCTCCGAACGCCACGATCGGCGCCATAATCGCCAGCGTCACATGCCCATCCAACAGCCGCCAAAACTTCGGAAACAACTGCCAAAACGGAATCTTCCGCTCCTTTGAGAACAGATACGACCCGACATACGCCACATCGCTCGCCCCATAATCCCACCGCCTCAGCTGCACAAACTGCGCCTTCAACGTTCCCCAAAAAGTCTCCGACATCACCGCGTCCTGATAGATCGGCACCCGAATCGGCACCACCCCATAATCCCCCTCAAAGTAAAACAACGACCGCCAATATTGATGCCCATCTTCCACAATCGTCCGCTTACTCCAAAAATCCATCCCTTCAAGCGCCGCGAGCGGTTGCGAATGTGACGCAAAGTTCCTGAGCAAATGTGGCCGCATCGTCGAAATCACGTTAAAAAACGAATTCGACATCGCAATCACCCGCATCGGCGCCGACGCCTCCCAAATATTATTCGTGAAAATCGACACCGGCTGATAACTATAGTGCTGCCGATCCGGCCGCACCAAAAACTCATACGCCACATAATCCAAATACCCCTTAGTCATCCGGTTATCGCTATCTAGCGACGTCACAATCACATTTTCCTTCCGAATCCTCTGCCGCTCCACATATTTCGCCAAATGCTCCCCCGCATAAGTCAAATTCGGCCCCTTCCCGACCACTTCATTCCTCAACCCGTCCGGATGCTTTACCAAAATAAAGTCCCGGAACACCCCCTTAAACCTCTCCTTCAATTCACGAGCATTCGCCTCCATCGCTTCCCCGCCTCGCTCCTCATATCCCAAAACAAAAATAATCCGCTCGTTCGGAAAACTCGTATCCCTCACCGCCTCCACCGACGGCACCAGCGTCTCCAGCCCCTCGTTATACGCCACCATAATCACCGCATGATAAACATCTTTCGGCTTCGGCTCCGACTTCCCCTCCACGACCGACAACATCCTCAGATTCTGCACATGCTCACTAAAGCCATAGCTATTCTCACTCCGCCCGTGAAGCCGCTCAAACGCCTCGTGCGGATTCTCCAAATCCATCAGTCGCTTCCGCCAATCCACCCTCTCTGCCCGCTTCACCACCTTATACCCTTGAATCGTCCGAAACGCCGTCGCCACCGCCTTCACAAAAGTAATCGACACGATCACGAGCAAATAAATCGCTCCTAGAATCGGATTAATCCACGACAACAAAAACAGTAAAATTACCGCCGCATAACTCATCGCC
>CAOQNC010000044.1 GCA_948511255.1 uncultured Candidatus Saccharibacteria bacterium
CTATAACATACTGTTGTACCATTCTCTGTGCCGTTGCATTATACCATGATTCAAAATATTAGGGGACTATAACTCTCACCATTCGCGAACGCAATCATTCTTGATTATACCATGATTCAAAATATTAGGGGACTATAACCTTTCCAAGGCTGGCCAGCCGACATTCGTTATTATACCATGATTCAAAATATTAGGGGACTATAACTGAACTTGGTCGCGCCAAATCAATCCGCGGATTATACCATGATTCAAATAACACGAAACACCCATTCTCTTAAATCCTGCCGTCCATAGAGAAAAATAATTTATTTACGTCTGAACCGAGCTTTAATTCGCGCAGAGCAGGCGTTGATTTTAGCTGTCTGCTGGTTAAGGTAGCCCGCGAACCGCTCCTCGGCAGCAACCGCACTCTGAATGCGCCCTTCACGCTTCCTGCGTTTTACAGCCTTGCGCACTCGACGCTCAGCTACCGTTTCAAGTGGTAGTGGTAAAATAACCATTATATCTACATTATACCACAGCTGCTAAAATTGCTGCTGGTGCAGTTGGCAACGTGCAGCTTAGTTACAACGCTGTCGGGCTTCAGGAGATTAACAGGAGCCCTGTAGGACCTTTTGTCGCATCTAATAACGGGTCGAGTTTTGTTGTCGGCATCACATTAGCACTATCTCTATCTCTCGACATTAGCAGTATCTCATCCGGATCAAAAGTGCTGGTCGATTCCATGATTCAAGGAAACTCCGGAGATGGAGGAAATCGCGAACTATTTAGCCGGTATGTTCCCAGTTAAGCAGATAGATTTTTCAACGGTTTACTCCGTCGGCTCGCTCTATATGTCGACTGCGGCAACTAACCCGTCAAACTACTTTTCTGGAACCGCATGGGAGACATTTTCGGTCGGTCGAACTCTTATCGGTGTCGACCCAAATGATACTGCTTTCAACGCGTCGAACAAAACAGGCGGTGAGAAGACGCACAAATTGACAACAGACGAAATACCATCGCACACTCACAGCACTCGCATCGGTACCGGCAGCGGCTCATATTCTTATAATGTTCAGGGTTTGCCAGTCGGAACGGACGCCAGCACGACAACGACAGGCGCAACTGGTGGTGGGCAAGCGCACAATAACTTGCCGCCTTATGTCACGTGCTATATTTGGCGCAGAACGGCATAGCTGCCACGGCTGGCGCCTAGTCCTTACGTTTCTGGCCGTATTTCGCAATGCGCGCGGCTACGGCCTTTTTGGCACGCTCGCTACGCTGTTCAGGGGTGAGTTTTGCCCAAGCTCGTTTACCGCCTTTACTAGAGCCGACATTCATCTTATCGTAGGCATCAGCCTTACGCTTCAACTCATCATAAAGTTTTTTGGGGATAGCAATTTTTTCCATATTTTTCTCCATGGCGGTTATAGCAAGGGGTTGACTTTTCCTTTCCTTTAATTTAATATAAGTTTAAGCTACTTCTTCTTCGCTGGAGGGGTGGCTTTTTTGAGAACCACTCGGATTTCGATTTTTTCTACTTCCATATTTCCTCCTTTCTCCGCCGTTTTAATTTGCTATCCCCTTGCTATGTTTCTATTATATCAAAGCGACTTTGATAAGTCAACACTTTTTTGGAAGATTTTTGACTTTTTTCCGGAGTTTTCCACAAGCGTTATGATAATGTTTATGTTTTGAGAAAGAAGGAGTTCTGGTATAATGGAGTTAAGGAGAAAATATATGGACTGGATCACACTCGTCATTAGTGTTTTAATCTCGGTGCTAGGCGCTGTTGCCACGAGCTTCTTGACATTGGGGAAGTATAAGGAGAAAGTAGACCGGTTGGAAAAAGATAATGCTGAATATCGACAAAAACTAGAACAGCTAGGAAAAGATGGCGAAGTCATGAAGGAACGGGTTCAAAATATCCAAAAAGCCGTGGACAATCTGGCGAATACTGCCAAAGCAAATAGCCCAATTAAGTTGACCGATAAGGGGTGGGAGATTCTGAACGATAGCGGTTGTTACAAAATATTTGAAGAAAACAAGGACATATATCTAAAAGAGCTTGAAGAGAAGGCTCCGCGTTCTCAATATGATGTTCAAGAAAAGGCATATGCGCTTATGAGCGACAAATATAACGCACCAGAGTTCCGGCCGATAGAGGCATGGGCATTTAACCACGGAAAGACGATGGATGAAATTATTCGATTATGTGGATACCCTCTACGCGACTACTACTTTGAAAAACATCCAGAAATTGTAAATCCTAAAGAGCAGTATTGACAAACCGCCTTTGGTTTGCTATACTGATAACAAGTAAACCGACTTCAAGCCCCGTCCTCTCTTTTGAGGGTTGGGGCTTTTAGCAAGCCCAAAATCGGCGCAGCGCGTTCGTGATAAAATCGCCACGCCAAAAATAACAAACAAATACGGTTGGTCGTGTTCGCGCTCGAAATACGCTCAACCGTCATAACATGGTTCGACCATTTTCGTAAAGTTAGGAAAATGGTTCGCCAGCATCCAAAAGCCGTGATGACGAGCGGTCTAGGTTTAATTGAGCTAAAATGGGGAATTACAGTGGTTCAAACTGCTAAGGGGCTACAATCTTTTTTCACCAATCGGTGTAAGGCAATAATATCATCTATTCAAATAATGCTCAATTCATCCTAGTACAGGAAAACAGGCCACCGAAGAAGAGGCGTAAGATCTTCCTTAGGACAGGACGAAGCAATGCAAATGACAGAGAAAAAACACTCTGCCCACGGAGATTTTCAGCAGTTAAGTATGTTTCTTTGCGGCTATAGGTAACTTTTCGACGGTAATGCGCCATGCTCTTCCTTTCTATGTTATTACGATTCTCCCGCCCTATTCATCTCCACTATATATAAAAATGGTGAAAAAAGCAAGATTATTTGTAAGAAATTTCGCTCATCGCTCTAATCTCCTTCTCCCATGCTATAATATACCCATGAAACTATCTCCAATTAACAAATCAATTTACACAACTTTAATCACCGAAGATGCGGCGGTCGGCGACCGCTTCGTTCTCCGCAAGGCCTCGCATGACCTTTGCGACGACGAAGCCATCGGCGCAACGTTGATTCTCTCCGGGATCGAAAGCCAGACCGACGAAAAGGCCAAGAAAGGAAAGAAAGCCGATGATCAGGCCTTGACTCTCGCCGACGATTTCTGCTATGTCGCAAACTCCGTCAAGACCGTCGCCCGCGGCACCTATTCCGCCGGCCGACTCTACGACCAGTTCGAGAAATACCTCGTCGTCGCCGTCGAATTCACCCTCTGCGGCTTCGCCATCTGCAAAGTCCTCGGCGAAATCGATCCGAAGACTGACCTCCCCGAGCTTCCGGATATGGAATATTCCAACGTCTGGACGACTCCGGCTGTCGATGACTGGTTTGACGAAAGCGAACACGTCGACAACACGCCGGCCAATGCTCTCGACGAATAAAGCCGCCGCACGAAACCGGCGAAAATATAAACTCGCCGCCTAGGAAACGGCAAAAAGAAAGGAACGACGCATGTCAGAATCAAAATCTCAGCCAGAAACCAAGCAATCCGCAGAAAACGCGGAAATCCAACCTGAGATTGAGGCTACTTTCATCAATATAGACAAGGATCAACTCCGCGCTAAGCTGAAGGAACTTGGCGCCAAACTTCTCCAGCCCGAAACTCTCATGCGTCGCACCATTTTTGACATTGATGAGCATTCTTTTGTGCGTGTGCGCGACGAAGGGAATCGTATCACGATGTCCTATAAGCATCTTGATACGCTTTCCCTCTCCGGCATGAAAGAAATTTGTCTCGACGTCAATAACTATAATGACGCTATTAACTTTGTCAAGGTTTGCGGGCTGAAACCGAAAGCTCTACAAGAAACCTTGCGCGAAGAATGGGAACTAGACGGCGTTGAGCTCGATATAGATACTTGGCCGTGGCTCCCGAGTTATGTTGAGATTGAGGGTCCGAGCGAGGCGGCGGTCAAATCTGTTGCCGACAAACTCGGCTTCGACATGGCCGACGCTCTCTACGGTTCGGTCGACGAGGTTTACAAGATTTATTACAACGTCACTCGTCACGATATTAACTATTGCCCCGAAATCAAGTTCACAGATATTCCCGACTGGCTCGCCGCCAAACGTCGCGATCAGCCCTTGCGCTAGCCTAAACTTTAGCGGGACCTCTGGTAGAGCGCAGCATTCGCATCGCGGCAGTAACTTCCGCAAAACCCCTTCACATCCCGCGCAATCTGTGATAAAATAACCTCATGCCGCGATAGCTCAGTCGGTAGAGCGCATCCATGGTAAGGATGAGGTCCCGGGTTCAAATCCCGGTCGCGGCTCCACATTGAGACGTCACGTTTGATATAAAAATATCGAAACGTGGCAACAGATTATCGCGCCTCGCCTTCGCGAATGGCGTTGACGTGGGGCAGTAGCTCACCTGGTAGAGCGCAGCATTCGCATTGCTGAGGTAGTCGGTTCAAGTCCGATCTGCTCCACCAACCAATATCCCCAACCGCCCTCTCGGGCTGTTTTTTGTTTGCTATCACGAACTATGTTTTATAAAGCGAGCATCCTACGCCTCGCCCTCAGCCCTCTGCCTTAACTTTGCCTCATAGAACACCGTTGACACGGCTGGCGGTGGCGTAAAATCATCCGCCCGTAGCGGTAGGCGAATCCGCGCATCATAATCCCGCAAAATCTGCCTCCCAAGCTGCGAGGTATAATGCCGGTCGGTCGCAATCAACTTTAGCGCCAGCTGCTTCTGTAGAATCAGATAAATCGCATCCGGCTTACGATGACCATCTTTCTCCCGAGCAACAATCGTGCCATCATGATTTTCCAAGTCAAGCAACCGATAGAAAATCTCCGCCGAAAGATGAAAAGGTGGATTCGCAAAAACTTTATAAGGCTCCGCCGGCAAATCAATTTCCAGAAAATCCCGTTCAATCACCTGCACGTTCCGAATGTTATATTTCGCAAGATTCGCGCGAAGCTTTTCGGCGGTCGCATGATCCGGCTCTATCGCCCAAACTTCCCGCGCCCGCTTCGCCAAAGCCGTCGTAATCACGCCTGACCCCGCCCCAATATCGAGCACTAAATCCCGCTTCTTGAGATTGCTATGGCCAATCAACTTCAGCGCCAAGCGCGGCGACCTCAAGAAATGTTGCGAAAGTTGATGATTGCGAGTTGACATTACCTATATTATAACATAAATATC
>CAOQNC010000045.1 GCA_948511255.1 uncultured Candidatus Saccharibacteria bacterium
GGCCGAGAGTTGGGTTTTGGAGAACTGACGGGCGGTTTGAGGGTTGGCGCGGCGGTTTTTGAAGGTTTGGTAGTCTTTGGGGGCTTGGCGCTGGCGAAAATGTGATTAGTTTCTGGCGCGATGTGAGCGAAGAAGTCGCTAGCCCAAGCGTCAGAGATGGCGGGGCGGTTCGTGATAATGAGGATGCGCTTTGCGTCGATTTTTTGGGCGAACTTGTAGGCGGCGATGGTTTTGCCGAAGCGAGGCTTTGCGTTCCAGAGGAACTTGCGGGCGTTTTTAGGCGTATGCGAGGCAGGATTTTGTCGTGATGATACAGCGGATTGCGAGCGAGTTTGTTGCCAATATTGATAGGTTTGGTCGATGGCGGATTGTTGCTCAGGGCGGAGTTTAAGCATAGTTGTTCTCCGAATCGTTCGCCGCGGAGATAGAGTTTTTTAGCATATCGCCGAGGCGAGCAGGAACGGTGCGGAAATTATAATCGGAAATAAGTTGCCAATCGATAAAAACTAGGTTCTCATAATTACGAATTAAATCGCCTTGAATAAGATTAGATTGAAGAAAAAGGTCGACGAGCGGAAGAAAACGATAATCGAGGGGCTGTTCGGAAAAATGCCGCAGGAGAATTAATTTTAGGCGGGCGCGGGCCTCGATGAGATAATCGGGATTGATATCAACGCCATAGAGATTAGAGAGAGCGGTTAGGGCTTCGTGGGGAGTTGTGAGTTTTTGAAGGCGACGCGAAAGAGCTTCGACGAGGAAGTTGCCAGTGCCGCAGCCAGGCTCAAAGACTTTACGCGAGGGGTCGGAGAGTAGCGGCTCGCAAAGGTCGCTCATTTGATGAACTACGGGCGCGGGAGTAAAAAAGTCGCTACGAGATTTGGGACTTTTTACGGCTGAGCGAGGCGACATGGCGCATTCCTATAGAATGACTTGCTCGGTCAGCCAATTTTGGAACCCGTCGAGAGATGTGTAGGCGGCGGCGTGGTCGTCATTATCGGCTTCGAGAAAATCGACGAGTTTGCCTTTTTTGAAAATCAGAAAGCTCGGGTAGAAGCGCACATCCGCGACGAAAGGAAGATTTTCTAAATCGGAAAAAGCGATTTCGTAAAACTTCATAGGATGTTCGGTAACGAAAGATTGGAGAACTTTTTCGAAATTGTCCGAAGCGCGGCAAGCGGGTTGCGAAACGAAGACGGCAAAAGAGGATTTTTCGTCGACGAGCTGCTGAAGCTGGTCAGCGGAAATCGTTTCGAGGCTCGCTTCGCCGTAATATTGATCATCGAGGCGGAAAGACGCGGGGTGGAGCGCGAAGATAATTCCACAGACGACGGCGATAATTACGATGAGGGCGGCCGGAAGAATGATGAGGAGTTTACGCTTGATGTTTTTTCTCGTGAAGAGTATTAAAATCGATGTCGTGATATGGAACTTTCCAGAAATCGTAAGTTGTGTCGCCGTGCGAAGTGTTTTTGACGACGATATTATGATCACCATCGTAAGACCAGTAGGCGCCGACATTATAAATCTTGTTTTCGTCCCAACCGAGCTTCGTCAGCATGGTTTTCATCATGCCAGCATAACCGCCACCGCCGCACATAAGGAAAATATTTTTGTCTTTCGGGAAGAGATATTCGAGAATATCCATGGATTCGGCGTAGTTCGCGATATATTTGCCGTCCTTCGTCTGAGTGAACAATGTTTTGCCGGTATAAGTATCGCCAACTTCCTCCGGAAGACCAGCAACGTTCACGAGATAAGGAAGCGGCACGATTTCAAAACCTTCAACGAAGCCGGAGAGATAAGAATCGCCGCCGATAGCTTCGTAGTCCCCCGGGTCTTTCAGCATGCGCATATCGCGATAGACGGTATCGCTGCGGCCGAGATAATTATCGAGCGTAGCCTCGTTAATGTTTTTGTCGATGCCGAATTCGCTGCCGCGGATACCTTCGGATAGTTCGGGCGTTGGAAGCGCATCTGAGGCGATCGGAGCGACGGTTTTATTGCCGTTGATGGCGAAAAGAATACAGGCGCCGATGATAATACTGGCGGCGATGAGGCCGACGATAATCGCAAAAGTTGGTTTTGGTTCTTGATATTGATTTTTAGACTGGGACATATTTTGATTAACCATATGTATATTATATAACAGATTTCATGAAAAATACCCCTTAACAATTCTGGGATTTGTGCTATAATAGAGGTTGTTAAGAATTTGGGTCGGTAGCTCAGCCGGTTAGAGCACCTGCCTCTTAAGCAGGGTGTCGTGGGTTCGATCCCCACCCGACTCACCAAGTTCATGAAAAAGTCCTTTGCGGGCTTATTTTTGTTTTGTGGCTTGGTGTATAATTTATCTGTAGGAACAAATCCCTATAGGAACGACGCCGCGCCTTGAGTTTTATTCCGGCTTGGATAAGTTCTTGTCTTGGAGATCGTGAAGTTCCCTGGAGCTGCGACCCAGCAACAGGCTAGAAAAGTTCACGCAAGTTACGGTTTGCGCGGAACGCAAGTAACTTCTTTGTCAGCACGCTTTCTTATGGTTATCTATTGGGGCGGCAACGTCTGGCAGAATGCCAGCAACCTGTTCAACGGCGCCGGTAACGAGGGCAACTACTGGTCGTCTACGCCGCACTCTAACGGCACCAACGCCTACAACCTCAACTTCAACAGCACCAGCAGCATCAATCCGTCCAACAACAACAATCGGTACAACGGCTTCTCCGTTCGCTGCACTCATTTGTGCCCGATCTCCAAATATTTCCTGTTTGATTTTTCGCGGTTTTTGGTTGACGCAGTAGTTTTCGTGTTATAATGGAAGTGTCTAAAATCAGTATTAAAGTAAGAAGTCATTTGTTTTTATTTTTGGTGTTTTTCAGGAACGGAAAGCGGCACCGCTCGCTGGACTGGGTTTCTGAAGCACCAAAAATGACTTCGGTACTGGTTTTAGACACCGGCTACGGTGTCGCTTTTTATGGTCGCTCCTGGCTGGTGTCTATTACCAATCAAAAGGAGGGCCATGATGCGAAAAGGTCAAAGAAAAGTTAATATTGCTGGGAGTGCGAGCTGTATAAGTTTGTTGCTACTGGCATTTTTGTTAGTTAATCCGCTGATAGGTAACTCAGCGAATGCGTTGGAAGGTGAAGAAAGTGAGGTTTCTCCGCAGGCGACGACGATTTCCGATGTGAACATTTCTTTCTCTCCAACTTCGGGGTCGGCAAGCATGACACCGGTGACAGAAGAAGGCGCGAAGGCGAGAACATCCGTAAAAGTGAACGTGTCGATAAGTAATTCTGGCGGATACAGCGTTTATCTTTCTAGCAACACTCCAGGGCTAGTCGGGAAGAATAGTGGGGAGATAATTGCGGGAATTGACGGGAGTTCGACTTTTGATAACTTACAGACGAATACTTGGGGTTATGCGGTAACAGAAGAGGAAGAGCTTTCCGAGAGCGCGCTATATAAGTCGATGTCGCAAGGGCAGGGTGATTTGCTTGCGACTGGCTCGGAGCGAAGTGTGTCGTATAATTTCCTGCTCAGTTTTGCAGCGAAAATTGGAAATACGAAGCCGGCGGATACTTATGAGAACGAGGTGACGCTGAGTGTAGTAAGTAGTCCGTTGGAGATAACGCTCGTGCCAGTTTATAATGAGTTCAGTATAGATTATATGCAAGAGATGACGAGTGCGATTTGTGACAATGCGGCCGTTGGGACTACTGGGCAACTGTATGATAGGCGCGATAATAAGCCATACTGGGTAACTAAACTGGCGGATGGGAATTGCTGGATGACGCAAAATTTGGCGCTAGATTTATCAGCTAATAAAGACTTAACCCCGGAAGATTCCGATGTGTTGGGCGATTGGCGGCCAGAGTTTAGCACAACGACCAATCTGCGAGAAACTGGGAGTACGGTTGCTGTTTATACGGGTACGCGATCATGGTCACAGCCGGGTTACGTTTTGAATACGCCATATGAAATTAGAATTGGTAAAGATTCGATTGTGGATTTGTCGGATGGCGAGAGTATCGGGTTAGTTGGTTTTGGATTGAGATTTGCTGCGACAGACCCAGATTTTTATTCTAAATCTAGCTATCTTGGGCTGGATGGCGTGACGAAGTGTAGTAAGGAGGCTAACACTGCGATTAGCACAGCAACATCTGGAACATGCGCACAATATGATGCTCACTATGTGCTCGGAAATTATTATCAATGGAATGCGGCAACGGCTGGGAGCGGAGAGGATTTGATACAAAACCCGAGCTACTCAGCGCCTAGTTCTGTGGCTGATCTGAAAAATGCAGCAAGTAGTATTTGTCCGGCAGGATGGCAGTTGCCTGTCGGTGGCAAGAATGGTAGTAGTGTTTTTAATCAGAATGACAGCTTTGGCAAGTTACTACAGGCTTATGGCTGGAGTAGCATTGACGATTCTAATTTACTGGTGAAAAAACCGATATTCTTAACTAGGAGCGGGAATATCTATAACGGCCAGTCTAATGGTAACATCATTTTAGGCATAAAAGATCTTGGTAAGGCGGGTGTTTATTGGACAGCATCATCACAACAGCCTAATAATACATGCCCATTTAACTATAGTATTAATGGTAATGGCATCGTTAATGCTGCGGATTCGTATGGTTGGGCTTACAGTGGAGCTTCAGTACGTTGTATTGCGCGGTAAAGCGGAGACCAACTTTCTAAAAATGGTCGTGGGCTAGCAAGGTATAACAGGGGTCGAGAGTTCAAAGGAGGCGACCAAAAAATAAAAAATGGTCGTCTCCGGCGAGTTTGAACGAGTTAGTTTCCTCCGCCCCAGCCTCCGCAACCGCCAAATAAGTTTCTATTATAGTTTTTGTCGATATAGTACATACTTATTCCTTTTTTACAATTTTAGATATCGAAATGGCTTGAGATGATAAGTTATCCCAACAAGTTATTACACGGAATTTACACGCAATAACTTAACTTATCAGAAATAACTTATTTGACGGGGCGGCGGCTGGGGCGGAGGGTTGCGGAGGTAAGGCTTCGTGGAGAGAAAAGGCGACAACGTGGTATAATAAAGAGATGAAGATTCGAGAGAATGTGTTGATTTCTAACC
>CAOQNC010000046.1 GCA_948511255.1 uncultured Candidatus Saccharibacteria bacterium
ATCACTAACAGAGACGGCGGAGTATTGGTGACCATTTTGCGATTGGCTGCCAAGCTCGTAGAAGGTATAGCTGAAATTGGCGCTGATGGCGGCGATGATTTCGTCGCGCCAGGCCGACATGCTCGGACCATCCAGAGATTCTCCGGAGCCACGAGCGAAGATAAAATGGACGTCGCGGCAATCGCTTTGGGTTTTAGCTTGCACAAAACTAGGCGGGCCGATGAGATTAGCGCAGCAACTCGTCAGGACGAGAGCGAGCGCGATAACTAGATTATGGAGTTTTGCAGGAATGATTTTTAATGGCATTTGTCCTCCGCGGGGCATAAAAATTAGTAATAGGCGGAGTATAACAAAATTTTTTCAAAAATAACAAGCACAGCCACGATAAAAAGTCGATTTTGTGCGAAAATGCTCTGGTTATTTTTGAAAGTGGTCTGCTTAAGTGCGTAAAAAGCTTTGCTTAAATATGAAAGCGCTCTGCTTAATTCGGAAACCGCCTTGCTTAGTTTTAGCGTAGGCGGGTTGGTTTTTACCAGTTAATTTCAGGCAAATCGTGGGAGCGGAGGAAATCATTGGCCTTTAGGAAATGGCCGTTGCCGAAGAAGCCATTGTAAGCGGAAAGAGGAGAGGGGTGAGCGGATTCCAGGATGAGATGCTTCGTCTGGTCGATGAGCGGTTTCTTACCGCGTGCGTCGCGACCCCAGAGCAAGAAGACAAGATGGTCGCAATGTTCGTTTAGATATTTGACGGTGGCTTCGGTGAAAATCTCCCAGCCCTTGCCGCGATGTGAACCGGCTTTATGCGCTTCGACGGTGAGAACGTTATTGAGGAGCAGAACACCTTGTTCTTGCCAGGATTTAAGATTGCCAGTTTGGTTCGCGTGCGAGCCATATTCGGCGTCGATTTCTTTATAGATATTGACGAGCGAGGGCGGGATGGGCTGAGAGTCGGGGACAGAAAAGGCGAGGCCATGCGCGGCGCCGGGAGTATGGTAGGGATCTTGGCCGAGAATGACAACTTTTACGGAGTTTAAGTCAGTTGTGAAGGCGCGAAATACCTGGACTTTGGCCGGGAAAACGCGACTAGTCTCGTAGGCAGAATGTAAAAACTGGCTTAATTCTTTAAAATATGGTTTCTGGAACTCGGAATCGAGGAACTCTTTCCAACTTTCGTGCATGACAGCCTTTCTTTGATAAGGTTAGAGATAGTTATTTCTTAGGTTTGGTGGAGCCGGTTTTAGCACCGCTAGTTTTAGTTTTCGGTGAGGACTTTTTGGCGGTAGATTTTGTCGAGGGAGCTTTAGTGGTAGAAGTTTTGCGGGCGGACTTGCGAGCAGTTTTAATCGTGGATTTGGCGGCAGCTAACTTAGCAGAGTTCTGTTTAGGGGTAGCCTCGGCAACCTCTTCGGCGGCGTAGAATACTTGTTTATCTTCGGCGGATTGCTTTTCGCCTGGGCGGAGGCAGGCAATAATCAGGCCAGCGCCGAGAATGAGAGTGAGAGTCGTGACGAGGAGTCCAAAGCCTGGGATCATGCTGGCGCAGGTGATGACAAGAATACCAATCAGCGCTTCAAGCAACATCGGCAAGGTGCAATGACAAAGTTTTTCGACAATGACGTGGCCGAGCCAAGCACCGCGAAGGCTTTAGCGAGGTAGAAGATAAGGCAATAAACGCCGATGAGGAAGATGCCGGTAGAAACGGCAAAGAAACTGAGCAGGAAGAGCATGGAGAGGAGCGGAACGATAACTACGAAGCCAATGCCTAGCATGAGGTCAACGCCAAAGCGCTGAACGGTTGCCTCTCGAGCAATACTCTTCTTCGCGCGGGGGAAGACGAGGAAGATGATGGCGATTGTGAAGAAAAGTCCGATGACGCTCATCATTTTGGTCAGCCAAATCTCACCGGCAGTAGTAGTGCGGCTGGTCGGAGTATAAGTCTCGAGCTTGCCGTATTTAACATTTGTCAGGCCGGAAACAGAAGCGTCGTCGTTATAGCTGAGCGTGCCGTCGATTTTGACCTCGCCCTGAAAAGTGATAGTCTCGGCATCGAGATTAACGTTGCCTTTGATAGTCGTGTCTTTAAGAACGACGCGACTAGCAGCAACCGAGACATCGCCCGGAACATCCGCCTCAAGCGCAAAGCTATAGGCGCCGGCGAATATATCCCGGCCGATTTTAGCGTCTTTGGTAATAGCAATCGTGTTGCCAGCGGTGAATAAATCCTTCTCGGTGGCGGCGCTAAAGGAAATAGAATTGCCGGCCACGAAGGCATATTCGGACTCGGAAGACATTTGGAGGTTGTTGCCGGCAGCGAACAAAAGCCCGCGGGAAATATTTTTCACCGAAACATTGTTGCCAGCATAGAGTAAGTTTTTGCCAAACCAGAAAGCTCCAACGTCGTCCGCTACCTCCTCAGCCGCAAAAGTCGGCGCCGGTAAAGTGGACTGGTCGGATGTTTTTTCAGGTTCGTCAGACGTGGCCTGAGGTTCACCAACGGTTCGCGGCTGGACTTCGACGTCAGCCAAGACGGACGGGCTGCTCGAGGTGGCGAAAATTGGCGTAGTGATAATGCCGGCGGCCAACAGACTGGCGGACAATGCGAGTAAGATCTTGCGTAGTTTCATTATTCTTTTCTCCTTGCACTTATTTAATATGTTTGTCAATTTCAACATCAGAAATTTCGTACTTACGACGCTGCTGGATGTAAGCAAGAAGTTTGGTCGCACCCCAACCGATAAAGGCAAGAATGAAGAAATAGACTACGCCGAAAGTTGTAAACTCCGGTTCGGATTCGGTGAAGAGGCTGAGGATGGCGGCGCCAGCAGACATAGAGGTTACGATAGTGAGGCTGTCGATAGAGCTAGAAGTAACATCTTGCTTGATGCCGTCGAAGAGTTTCTGGGCGGACTGAACATAGTGCTGAGTCATATCCCAAAGGTCTTTAATATACTCGAGTGTATCACGGAGCGTTTCGTAGCGATAGCCGGAGATGGCGAGGAAGTCGGTCAACTCTTGGTCTTCTTTCGCGATGCGTTCACGGGTAGAAATGTAAGTCGACATTTGCTCGATGCGACCGTCGATCAAGGTAACAGTCTTCGCATAACTTTCGAGTTTAGTCGAGAACTTAACGATGTCGCTGCCGCGGACTTTCGCGCGATCCTTGACGTCGTCAATGCGCTCCCAGATGATCCGGTGGAGGTTAAGATAACGATGCAATTGACCTTTAAACTCGCGGATGAAGACTTGCTCTTCGATGTAGCGCTCAATGCTATTCATTGAGGCCTTCTTATTATTGACGAAATAGTATTTATCGCCGCGGAGCACGCTGTAGTTTTTGTTGTCAAACTCGAAATATTTTTGGCGCTCGGTGCGAGAAAGAAGTTCGGCGATTTCCTCGCGCTTAGCATTATCGCAGACGATAAAGTATGGGTAGATGTTTTCGATATGGGCAAGCTCTTTCGGGACTGGCGCACCGAGGCTGAAGATATAATTAATAGCCGGCGAAAGGCGATTCTCATAATAATCTTTCAAACGCTCGACGTCGGCAAACATAGTATCTTCGCTGACTTTATCGCTGCTGACGATAATAAGACCGTCTTCACAAATCTTAACGCGGATTTGCTCGCTGGTCAGGAATTGAACAAACTCCTCGCCGGCAACACCATATTCAATACTGCCGATGGCGAGACCGCGGTGAAGCTCCTCAAGTTTATGTTTGTTAAGCTTGAGCTGCGACGAGCCATCACGCAGAAAGTCGTAAATCTCTGACAACTGCAACATGGTGCGCTGGAACCAGCCACCAATGTAGATACTATTGATTTTCATTTTGCCTCCCGTGGCACGGACCGCTGGACTGATGTCAACCTTATTGATGCAAGTTGACAAAAAGTTAGCGGACCGACTTTACCTTACTATTTACTCTTATCATAGCATAAAAGGCTTGAGTTGTGTGAAGATTGTGCCGATTTTAGCTGGCAGATTTCGTAGCGACGGTATCTAGCGACCAATAATTTCGATGATTTTGTGGCGGGAGCTAGCGCCGGACTTGATAATAACACAGGATTTAGCGACGTCAAAATGTTTGGCGAGGAGTTTAATGAGTGCGGTATTGGCAGCGCCATCGACCGGCTTTTCGCGGAGATAGATGGTGAGCGATTTTTCGGCGGACGCGGAGTCGACGAGTGAAGTTTCGACAACGAGCGGACCTTTTTTCGAGCCAGGTTTCACGGTGACGGAATAAATCATACTGGTTAGCTTTCAAGAAGCCATTTAATAACCTGCGATTTTAGGAAAAGGTATTCGTCTTTTTCAAACTGCATATTGGCGATACAATATTCTTTTTGTTCGATGTGCGAACAGAACATACATTCGTGGAGCGTATTGGCGTCCTGGATGAAAAGCGAGTTAGTGATTTTGTTGCTGCAAATGACGCCATAGGAATTAGAACAGTTACTGGAATCGTCGGTGCGGATACAGAAGTTTAGCGTGCCACTACGCGAACAGGCGAGGCAAAAACTACAGTCATAACTATCGTCGCAGTAAAGTAAGTTTTTGCCGCGGCCGCAGTTGGTCGAGCCGTAAATATTCACCGAATCATAAATCGGGTCGCTGGCGTGGACATTTTCGCTATGATAAACGCGCTCGGTCGACATGTCGTTGATGTCATCCCAAGCGGCGAGAATATCATTCATGCTAGAAAGCGGACGGTGCGGACGTTCCCATTCGTGGTCCCAAGTGTTTTTGTCGATCATAAACTTTTTAGCGTTCGGTGCGGCAGTGTAAGTTGTTTCGCCGGTCGTGCTGTCTTTAACTTCGGTCGGGAGCTGAATATCAAAGGCAAACTTTTCCTTGAGTTTTTCAAGAGTGAATGGATTATCCTGGCCGAAAACAGCCTGAAAGATTTTGTCGGCGGTGGCGAGAGCTTCGGGAGCGAGCATGATTTCCTTTCCTGTTTTTTAGTTTTCCGACGATGGGTTTTGAGAAGTGGATGTAGACTTCTGGTCGGGAGCGGAGATCTTGCGACTGGTGCTGGCGGCGC
>CAOQNC010000047.1 GCA_948511255.1 uncultured Candidatus Saccharibacteria bacterium
AGCGCAGGGTGAGTTTTGGCGAATTCGGCCAAAACTTTCGCCGGAGCGACCTCGTCGCTGTCGGAAATCGCGTAGACCAACTGGCCGGTCAATCCGGTCGTGTCGGTGTCTTTGTAGAGAGCGATTTCGTTCATCGCGACGCGCACGAGACGGTTCTTGACGACCTTAATCTTGACGCCAGCTTCGCGGGCGGCTTTGCGGAGCTCTTGGAGCTCAGCGACGGTCAAACCCTGGTAGCGGGCATAGGCGGTCAATTTCGCGTCAGAAAGGAGCGCGGTCAAATCAGCAACCAAAGTATCTTTTTTCGCTTTTGAAATTGCCATAAAAGTTCCTTGGTTAAGTTTTATATTGTGCGGTTTTGCTATTGTCGGAGTTCTAGGTCCGATTCTAGCGTGGCGCACATAAAAGTTCTGCTAGCAAGTTGTTAATGTTTCGTTACCCTTGAAGACCCCTAGAGATATTTCCTCGGTAGCATGATTAAGAGATTTTTACAAACTCCGCCACTGTCTTTAGAATAACTACTTCTATTGTAGCACAGGTGAGTAGAAAAATCAAGCCCCGAAACCATTGGTCTCGAGGCTTTCGTAGGCGTAGCAAGTCGCGGCGGAATAGCGACTAGATTATGATAGATGTTGCGCCATAAAGGGCGATTATTCCATGCTGAGTTGGCGGACGGAAGGTCTAACATGCCAGGCGGTCTCGATTGCGTCGAGGACGGGGTGTTCGGCGTATTCCGGGGCGTAGATATTCAGTATGACGACGGAGCCGATGTCGTTGCGTTCGCTGAGCTTCTCGCTGTCGTAATTGTGTTCGGTGTCGGTGACAATGATAACGGTGTCGAAGGGGTCGTTAGGTAGGGTATTGAGTGCGCCGTAGATGTCGGTCATGCCGCCAACTTCGTAGCGATAGTCGTTGTAGCTTGCGGCGGTGATGTCGCGGGCGGTGCTTGCGAAAATTGCGATATACTCGGCGTTGTCGACTTGTCCGGCGTAGGAAGCGATGGCGGCGGAATAGCTCTCGACGGAGCCGGAGGCGTCAAGGAAGAGGGCGATTTTTTCGCCGCTCTTGGAAGAGTTTTCGATGGCTGAGGCGACGGCGCCGGTAGTCAGATCTTCGTCTGGGTCAGGCCGATTATTGTCGAGGATTTGTTCGAAGGAACTGGTGCCGGGCGAGTCGGGGTGCGAGAAACCATTGGGCGATTCCTCGGATTTCTCGGGTGGATAATCCATCTCGCCGAGCGCATAGCTAAGATCGGTGACGTGGAACCAACCTACGCTGCCAGTAGTGAAACCGTCGGTGTAGACGGCGATCCAAAGGCTCTCCTCAGTGCTATTGCTGACAAAATTAGGAGCGGGTTTGCCGCTCGGGACATCGTCGCGCAGATAACAAAGGTAGTCGGTTAGGTGCTCTGACTCGGGGTCGACGTTGGCAAATCCGGCGATGCGCAGGGTTTCCGTATAGATGTTGTTGGCGGTTCCCTGGCGGCCGGAGCCGGCTAAATCGGCGGATTCGTAGTAAGTTGCACCGTCTTTGGCGACGACCTGCTGACCAAAGCGGAGTAGGACTAATTGCGGGAGATTGGTGCGTTCTGAAGGCTGGTTGTTTGCGGGATTGTAATAATAGATAGAACCAGGATTGGCGATCGCTTGCGGAGCGGCGTCATTCGGCGAAAGCTCGGCAGCGCTGGCAGGGGTTGCGAAGATACTGAGGCAAAGGATGAGCAGGAACAGAGTGGCGGCGTGGCTGAGAATTTTGCTAAGGGCATGACTGGATTTTTTCATGAGGCACCTCCTAAGATTTTTTGGATTGTTTTTAGTGTGGCTGGGATTTCAGCTGGAATAATATATGTTAAACTGATAGTGGCAGCTTCTGGTGGGGCTGACAAATCAGGAACCAGAGGGTAAAAGACCCCTATCTTTCTATAGTATCACAGGTTAGTGATTTTGTCAATAGTTGGCAGGGATTTTGCCGGTTTCTTGGAGCCAACGGACGGTGTCGGTGATGGTTTCGGAGATGGGGCGGGAGCGATAGTCGAGCTCGCAGTCGGCTTTGGCGTGGGAGAAGTTGGCGTTGCTCTCTAGGGTGTAGAGGGAATATTTGGTGTAGAGGGGCGGCTGCTTTTTGAGGTTGTAGTAGATTTCGGAGAGCGGGGCGGTGAGTTTAGCAAGCCAGAGCGGGAGAAAAGTCGTGATAGGTTTCCTGCCGGCGGCTTTGGCGACGAGTTGGAGGAGTTCGGGAACGGAGACATAGTGGCCGGAAAGAATGTAGCATTCGCCAGGTTCCCCTTTTTCGCAGGCGGTGAGGATGCCGTTCGTGACGTCACGAACGTCAACAAAATCGTACCCGCCTTTTACGCCGGCGCGGAGGCGGCCAGTAGCGGCGTCGATGATGAGCTGAGTGAGGTGGCTGGTTTTGAAATCGTAAGGGCCGATAATGCCAGAGGGGTGGACGATACAGGCGTCGAGTCCGCGGTTTTGGACGGCTTCGAGGACGTAGCGGGCGGCTTCGGCTTTGGACTTGGCGTATTCGCCGACGACTTTGTTGGGGTCGAAATCGCGGATTTCGGTGATTTCGGCGTTATTTGGGAGCTCCGGCAGAGCGTGGACGCTGTTGACGTAGACGAGTTTTGCTCCGAGCTCAAGAGTTTTTTCGACGATGTTTTTCGTGCCGAGGACGTTGACTTGATAGACGGCGGGGTTGGGTTTTGATTTGATGTAGACGATGGCGGCACAGTGGATGACGTAGATTTCGCCGCTCTCTGGAATATCGAAGAGTGGGTCGAGGGTCTCGGGCTTAGTGACGTCGCCGGCGAAGATTTGGCAATTCAGTCCGGCGAGAGCGTCAGCATGGTTTGGCGAAGAAACGAGGGCGCGGATCTCTGCGGATGGCTCGGTGCGGTTGAGCTCGCGGACGATGTTGTTGCCGAGAAAACCGTTGGCGCCGGTGATGATGTAGGTTTTTGACATAATGTTGCCTCCTGTTGGTTGTTGCCTTCCGTTGGTATAACTATAGCACAAGTTGAATGGAAGTTGTTGAAAGTTTGCTGTAAGTCAGCAGAAGTCCAGAGGTAATGAGTTTTTTGACGCATTTCGTTGGCGACTATGGGGGCAAATTTTGAGACGGCGGGATGTAGAATGTCTTCGAATTGCTCATATTCAGCGCGGAAGTGTTCAGGGCTGTGGATGTAGTAACGGTCTCGGTCGGCGTCGGGGCGATGTTTGATAATTCCCCTCTTGTCGCGCGGGCCGTAGGCGAAGTAGTGGGCGGCGGTTTCGGGGTACCCGAGGAGTTGGCCGAGTTTGAGGGAGAGTTTTTGGTCGTCGGGATTTTCGGGACACCAGCCAAGTGCAAGCGACGCGTGGAGAGTTTTCTGAAGTTCTTTGGCGGTATCTAGATTGCGACTGATGAAGAAGTCGTAGAACTTTTCTTCAGGCGGGAGTTCTTTCAAGGGCAGTTCTTCGATGATGTGACAGAGATGGAGGTTGGCGAGGATGTTTTGAAGGGCTTGGAGTTGGCCGTCGGTTAGAGTGAGATGACGCATGGTGGCGGGCTTGAGATTGATGGCAGCGCCGATGATTTCGGTGATAGTCTGAAGCGTTCCTTCGGTATGCTCTGGGTCGTCTCGTAAAAAGAAGTCCACCAAAGGGCAGACTTCTTCTGGGGTTAGACTGTCGAGTTCCGGGACGTTCATGGGGATTTCGACAAACCTAACAGAATTAGTTATACAAGTTTTCGACGGCGATGGATGGGCCCTGGGAAGTCGTAACGTAGATTGACTTCACGAAGCTGCCTTTCAGGGAGGCTGGGCGGTGGCTCTTCAAGCTGTCGAAGAAGGTTTCGGCGTTCTCGAGGAGTTTCGCCTGGTCGAAGCTGGTCTTGCCGAGGCCGATGTGGATGATGGCCTGTTTGTCGACGCGATATTCGACTTTACCGGCTTTAGATTCCTTGACGGCTTTCTCGATGTCGGCGGTCACGGTGCCGGCTTTCGGGTTCGGCATGAGGCCTTTCGGACCGAGGAGACGGGCGTATTTACCGAGTTTCGGCATGTAGGCCGGGGTGGAAATCAAGACGTCGAAGTCGATTTCGCCCTTGTCGAGACGCTTCAAGAACTCTTCGTCTTCAGCGATGTCGGCGCCGGCAGCAGCAGCCTTCTTGGCTTCGTCAAGCGGAGCGAAGACAGCGACGCGGACGGATTTACCGTTGCCGTGCGGCAAAACGACGGTCGCGCGGATGTTTTGGGCGGCTTGGCGCGGGGCGACGCCGAGGCGGACGTGTGCTTCGACGGTAGCGTCAAATTTCGACGGGTTGGTCTTGGTGGCGAGCTCGAGAGCTTCTTTCAAAGTGTAGAGTTTTTTCTCGATTTGCTTTGCGGCGGCCTGGTATTTCTTGCCGCGGCGCTCGATTTTTGGACGAGTGACTGGAGCGGCGCCTTTTGGTTTGTCGCCAGCCTCTTCGAGAGCTTTGGTCTCGGCTTTGCGAGCTTGGCGCTCTTCTTCAGCCTTGACTTCCTCGATGTGCTTCTTGGATTTTTTGCCGGATTTGGCGAATTTCTCTTCGGCTTCTTCGGTGTTATTCAAGGTTTCTTCGATTTCAGCACCAAGAGTGGCGCCTTCGATTTCCTCAGCCACGGTCTCGGCAGCTGGCAAGGTGTCTTTGATTTCTTCAGACATGATAATCCTTTCGGTGGTGTTAGCGGGATGGCGGTCGCGGTTTCCGATTGTTAGAGTTTCGTTTTGGCACTCTAGGTCGGAAAGTGCTAACGCTAATCCCTCCCAACATTGATTTATATTAGTTTTATTGTATCAAAGAATGACGAAATTGTCAAGAGGCGACTTCTCCAAGGCGGCGAAAAGCCCCCAATCCGAAGATTGAGGGCTTTCCAGAGGTGATTACTTCAAAATGCGATTGGTGTCGCCGACGTAAGTGCCGCGGAGGCTCGCGTCGAAGAGCGGGCTTTCGCCGATGCACTCGATGTCGGTGTTGCTATCCAGTCGATAAACAGCGCCAAAAGTGTCGGCGTAGTAGTAT
>CAOQNC010000048.1 GCA_948511255.1 uncultured Candidatus Saccharibacteria bacterium
TGGTGATGGCGTCGCTGAGGGCGATGGCGGTCGCGGAGTTCTTGGAGAGGTCGCCGGCGAGGAGGGTGAAGTCGCCGGTTTTTACACTAGAGCGTAGGTCGAAAGACTTAGCAAAAGAGCCGCTTTCGGTCGAGGGGGCGAAAGTGATGTTCGGAAGGGGTGGGAGTTGACCGCGGAGGGCGTCGGGGAGGAAAATTGAGACTTCGCGAAGCGGAAAGTTGTGGTCGAGGAACTCAGCGAGGCGAATTACGGAATGGAAACTTTGGCTGTTGCCGCCGATGACGGTGACACAGCCGGTTTTTTGCTCGGGGATGTTCCAAGCGAGGTCAGGAAAAAGCGGCTTAACTTGTTTTTGCCAGTAAGATAAGTTGTTGTCGAGTTTTGCGAAAGCCATAAGTTTTAGAAAGTTAGTTCAATAGAAATGGGGCAATGATCAGAGCCGAGGAAATGGTCGTGGATGTTGGCGGATTCGAGGTGGTCGACGAGGCTTTCGGAGACGAGGAAGTAGTCGATACGCCAGCCGATGTTGCGCTCGCGGGCCTTTGCCCAATGCGACCACCAAGTGTAACGCTGGAGGGTAGGGTTAAAATAGCGGAAGGTGTCGATGAAGCCGGCGGAGAGGAGATTTTTGATTCCCTGGCGTTCCTCTTCGGTGAATCCGGCGTTATGCTCGTTGTCTTTCGGGCGGGCGAGGTCGAGCGGGGTGTTGGCGACGTTGAAATCGCCGCAAATAATGACGGGTTTGGCGCGCTCGAGGGCTTTTAAATGTTGAAGGAGGGCGGGATCCCAGATTTGTTCGCGGAGTTTCAAGCGGGAGAGATCACGTTTGCTGTTCGGAACGTAAGTATTGACGAGGTAAAAGTTCGGAAACTCGATAGTTTGGAGGCGACCCTCGGTTAGCGGGTTGCCGTGCTTGTCATCGGCCCAGGGATAGGCGGCTTCGACGTCGGGGACGAAAGTATCGAAGATGTTAATCGGCTGGATTTTGGTGAAAACGGCGGTGCCGGAATAGCCGGGGCGCTCGGCGCTGTTCCAGATTTCGAGATATTCAGGAAGGTCGACTTCGGCTTGGCCCTGCTTCGCTTTGGTTTCTTGGAGACAGATGATGTCGGGCTGTTCGGAACTCATAAAATCAAGGAAAGTTCCCTTTTTCAGCCCGGCGCGGAGGCCGTTGACGTTCCAAGAATAGATTTTGATATGTTGCTTGGCGGCGTTTGTGCCGGGGGTGGCGCTGGTTGGATTTGAATTAGTATCTTCCACGTTCGAGATCTCGCTTTTTTATGGTTTCGCGTTTGTCGTATTTTTTCTTACCTTTGCCGGTGGCGATGACGAGCTTAATATAGCGACTGCCACCGAGAAGTTTCACGGGGACGAGCTGGTAGCCGTCTTGTTTTGCGCGGGAAAGTTCGGCGAGCTGGCGTTTTGTGACGAGGAGCTTGATATTACGCGCGGTGTCGGCGCCGAGGGTTAAGTTGTTGAGCCATAGTTCATCGTCTTTCAGAGTGACGAATGAACCTTTGAGCTGAACATGGTGGTCGCGAATGAGGCGAACTTCGGGGCCGGAAAGAAGCATACCGCAGGATAGCTCGTTGCCGAGTTGATAGTCGAAACGGGCGCGGCGATTGACGGTGACAGAGGCTGGAGTTTTTTTCTTTGACATAGTATAATTATAACATATCATGAGAATTGCGATTACATCTGATCTTTATTACCCGATGTCGAATGGGGTGGCAGTTTTTGCGCATAATTTGGCAAAGGGATTGGCGAAACATGGACACGAAGTGATGGTGATTTGTCCGAGCTTTACGGGAAAACCGCACCGGACGAAGCGTGATGGCGTGACGACGGTGTATTTGCGTTCGATTCGGTTTCCGTTTTATCCGGATCAGATCAATGCGGTGCCGGAAGGCAAGAAGATTTTGAAGGTGAAGATGCCGCGGCTGGCGTATCGGCATGGGCTTTGGATTACGGTCGACCCGTATCCGGCGCTGAAAAAGGCGCTGAATAAGTTTCAGCCGGACGTGATTCATAATCAGACGGCGGAAATGATTGCGATCGCGGCGCGGAGGTATGCGAAGAAATATGACGTGCCGATGGTTTCGACGGGACATGCGTATCCGGATAATATTACGAGTCAGGTGAAACTTTTGAAGCCGATTAAAAAGCCGGTCGACGCAATGCTCCGGACTTATATGGCGAGTTTTTTGAAACATTCGGAATATGCGACTATGCCGACAGAGATGGCGATTGAGGATCTCGTGCCGAAGAATCGACGGAGGTTTGACGTGACGGTTGAGCCGCTTTCGAACGGGGTGGATCTTTCGAAGTTTACGCCGGGAAAAGCATCGGTGAAAGTTCTAAAGAGGTTTCGGCTGGAGCCGGGAAAGTTGCGGGTGTTATATGTCGGGCGGGTGGATCCGGAAAAAAGTCTCGGAAACGTGGTGACGGCGTTCGCCGGAGTGGCGGAAGAAGTGCCGGAGGCGGAGCTGGTGATCGTGGGGGATGGGACGGATCGGCGACATTTGATTGATCTCGCGCAGGCGCTAGGGATTTCTGATAAGGTAAAGTTCCCTGGTCGAATTATGCCGCCGGATGTGACGGAGATTTATCGTGGGGCGACGATGTTTGCGACGGCGAGCGAGACGGAGACGCAAGGGATTGTTCTTATCGAGGCGGCGGCGACTGGATTGCCGTTGGTCGCGGTCGACGCGGGAGCGGTTTCTGAACTTTGCCAGAATAAGAAGAATGGGGTGCTCTGTAAGCCGGGTGATTTGGTCGGGATGACGGATGCGATGGTTTCGATTTTGAAGGATGCGGATTTGCAGCAGAAATACGGCGAGAAAAGTTTGGAGATTTCTAAGAAACACGATCTCAATCGAACTCTGAAGCGGTTCGAGGAAATTTATGAAGAGGCAATTACGCTGAAGGGTAAGAAAATCCAAAAAAAGCGAAAGTGGTTCCGACGCTAGACTTGTGCACCATTGTTGAGGGGGTTATGGTTTATTTGATCTTTTGAGTTTTGTGGTGTTTGTTTTTTGGCTTGCGGCGACTGATGGTTTTGGATTTTGCAATGTTTTTGGCTTGTGTTTTGTGAAGTTGTGATATAATGAAAGTGTTCAACAAATTAATTATTAAAACTGCAAGTGTCTTTTTATGGGACAAGTGCAAAAATTAGAAACAACTAGTGAAATGACGCCGTAAGGTTCAGACTTACTGTTTGTTTCTAATACTTGCAGATTAGTTTGTTGAACGCCCTTGCGGCGTCTTTTTGTATATTAGACTGCTTCGTTCGGGCGTTCATAAACCAATCAAAAGGAGGGCCGTGATGCTAAAAGGTCAAAGAAAAGTTAATATTGTTGGGAGCGCGACCTGCATAAGTTTGTTGCTACTGGCATTTTTGCTAGTAAATCCCCCATTAGGAAGCAGGGCTAATGCGCTAGACGGTTCAGGGGAGGAGACAGGTGCTCAGGCGGAGAATGATAGCGAGCCGATGGCGCAAGCCGAGATTAAGTCGTCTGTTGATATTGGTTTTACAAAGGCTACCGGTTCTACGTCGCTTACGCCTGCATCGCCTAACGGTGCTTTTGCCCAATATTATGTCCAGGCTTATATCAGTATTGAAAACTCTGGAGGTTATACTATTTACTTCGGGAGTAACAAGTCGACATTAACGGGTCGTTCTTCGGGAGCCACTATCAATTCGATTACTGCGCCAGTTGCCTATAATGACATGCCACTTAACTCCTGGGGATATAATGTCACTAAAGGTTTAACTCCGGGCACTACCTTTCAGGCTATACCAATCAATAGCTTGGGTGATGTTATTGATGAAAATGCGTCTACTAACATTAAGTCAGATGGCGACGTATATACTTTAAGCTTTGCGGCGCATGTTGGGAATGATAAGCCGGCCGATATCTATGAAAATAAGGTGGTAGTGTCGGTTGTTAGTAGCCCGAGACAGATGACGCTTGCTGATTTTACTACGACTATGCAAGGTATGACAAGTTCAATTTGTTCGCAGGTTGCTGATGGCGACCAGGCGCAACTTCGTGATACGCGTGACGGAAAGTATTATTGGGTCGGCAAGTTGGCAGATGGAAAGTGCTGGATGACGCAGAACTTAGATCTTGATCTTTCGACCTCAACAGCTTTGACGCCGAGCGACTCTGATGTCGCTACGAATTGGACCCCGGAGTATAGTACCGCAACAACTGCGTCTAGCTCTACTATTTTGGCTGATAGCGCTGGTCAGCGTTCTTGGAGTTTAGGAAACTATAGGATTACAAATCCGACTTCCACGAGTTCTTGTAGTGCTGGAAATAGTAGCGCAGCTAACTGTAGTGCCCAATTTACGTCGTATAACACGCCGACTTCGGCTAATGGGGATGTGAACGCGCATTATATATTAGGAAATCATTATCAATGGAATGCAGCAGCGGCTGGGACTGGCGGGAGTGTGTCTTCCGGCCAAGCTACTAGCTCCATTTGTCCGAAAGGGTGGACCTTGCCGACCGGAGGAACTTCGGGTGCCTTTCGATCTTTAATTACGGCTGCTAATGTTGGAACTAGTATAGTGAAATTAGTTTCATCACCGTATTATTTTGTAAAAGGTGGTTACGTCAACCAAACAACTAATTATTTTGTGAATGCCGGAAATAATGGCCGATATTGGTCGTCTACGGGTGTAAATGCCAATGCTAGTTCGGAGCTATATTTCCACGATAGTACCAATATTGATGCGGCTGCTACCACGTCGCGCAACTTAGGCTCTTCTGTCCGTTGCGTCGCACGGTAAGAATGACGACCATTTTTCAAAAATTAGTCGCGATCTGATAACGCCATAACGGGGGTTAAAAGGTTAAAATAGACGACCAAAAAATAAAAAATGGTCGTCTCCGATCGCCACATCAAAACAAACTCCGCTCCGGCCTCCGCAACCGCCAAAATAAGTACAGTATATAATATAT
>CAOQNC010000049.1 GCA_948511255.1 uncultured Candidatus Saccharibacteria bacterium
AGATAATCGAAACCAAATTCGTTGTTGGTCCCGTAGGTGATGTCGGCAGCGTAGGCTTCTTTGCGGGTGGCGGGCCTCAGATGACGGAAGCGCTCGTCTTCATGGTCTTCATTTTCGTATTCTGGATCGTAGACGAAGCTAGCTTGGTTGATGATGACGCCGACGCTAAGGCCGAGGAAGTGGTAGACCGGTGCGTTCCAACCAGCATCGCGCTGGGCGAGATAGTCGTTCACGGTGACGACATGAACGCCACGACCGGTCAAGGCGTTCAGGACTGCCGGAGAGAGCGCGACGAGAGTTTTTCCTTCGCCGGTCTTCATTTCGGCGACGTTCCCCTCATGGAGGGCAATACCGCCAATTAACTGGACATCGAACGGGCGCATGCCGAGAATACGCTTTGAGGCTTCACGAGACATAGCAAAAGAGTCGGCAAGGATGGCGTCGAGTTCTTTCTCAGTACCTTCTTTAAGTTGTTCCTTGAGAAGCTCAGGCTGCTTAGCAAGCTCTTCGTCGGACATTTTTTCATATTTTGGCTCGAGTTTGTTGATTTCGAGAACTTTTTTGTACATGCGACGAAGGATTTTCTTCTGGGCATCACCAAAAACTCCCTGCAAAATGCGGGTCATTAAAGTTTTGTCAGCGAGTTTGTCGGTCGGTTTTTTCTCTTTAACGACTTTTTTCGCGGGCTTAGCAGATTTGACGTTTTTTACGTCCTTGGTATTGTCAGTTTTGGCGGCGCCAGTTGTTTCTTTCATCAGACATGTTCTCCACAATCTCTACTCAAAAATTATACCCCTTAATTATAGCACATTAGCCACGCTTAATAAAGAACTCTTTGAGGCCTTTCTTGGGCGTGCGGGGAGCGGTTTCGGTTTTAAAGCGACGAACTTGACCTTTGAGCTTGGCTTCGATGATATCGATGCCAGCAAAAACATTAGAACATTCGTCGCGGGCGGTGATAACTTTACCACCGGGGATTTCCATAGCAGCAGAAACTTCATATTTGTTGCCATGAGCGCGGTCGACTTCGGTGATGACGATTTTAGCGACAACATCCTTTTTGCTGCCACGGGGCAGATAGCGGTCGAGCTTTCCAATGCGCTTTTCGGCGTATTTGCGGAAGCTATCGGAGATTTTATAGTTGCTGCCGCTAATTTCGATTTTATCGATCACGAAGACCTCCTTTTATAAACCTAAGCTGCTCAAGCCGCCCATGAGCGGTTTCATCTTGTCGGTGGCGATTTCTTGAGCCTTGGCGTAGCCGTCACGCATACAATCTTCGATCCAATGCTCGAGTTCCTGGATGTCATCGAGGTCGACTTTCGCGGGGTCGATTTTCACGCTTTTAATCTTCAATTCGCCAGTAATCTGGACGGTAACAGCGCCGTCGCCGGCTTCAACTTCGACAATTTCGTTCTTGAGGGACTTCTGCGCCTTGCGAAGCTGGTTAAGCATTTTCATTTGGTCCATAGTTGCACCCATTTGATACTCCTTTACTCTTGTACTTGTTCGGGAACTTGTTGGTTACTAGTATATAAGTATATTCTATCAGAGTTGTTGGATTTTGGCGAGGTTATTATGTTGATAAGTTCCCCGCTAACTTCGGTAGGGCCGAGGGTGGCGAAGTTTTTCGGGTAGTTTTCGGGGGCGGGGAGGGTGTTTTCGACGATACAGAACTTTTCTTCGGATTCGAGGATCTTGAAAAAGTTGTAGGCAGTTTCGTCGTCAATAATGTAGAGAGTCGAGCCGGGCTCGATGTTGGCGCGAACAAGGGTGATGTCGTTGTCGAATTCGTCGGCAACCATCGGGACATAGCGATAACCGAAGATGAAATGCGAGATGCCGCCAATAATCATGATGCCCATGAAAAAGCCAATCGGAAAGACGGCGGAGATGCGAGCGTAAGGGTTGTCCGGGAAAAGGTCATACCACTTGTCAAGGATATAGCGGAGGCCGTGAGCAATGAGGATGGCGAGCGGGAGAAGGATGAGGATGGCGGATTCGGGGTTGAGTCCGGCGAGGAAGATTGTGAAAACGATGAGCCATGAAGCAATGGAGTTACGAGAGGCGAAGAAACCTTTGGCGGTGGAGAGGAGGCCGATGACGGCAAGAGCGATAGAGGCGAGACCGACGAATGGCGAGAGGAAGTCGCTCTCTAAGGTGGTACTCCAGGAGAAAAGCGGAAGGAAGGCAACTTTTACATTGTCGATGAAGCCGTTCATGGTCAGACCGGGTGCGAGCAAGAGCTCGGGGATGATAGCGGGGTTAATAAAGGCAGCGACAACGAGGGCGGAGAGACCGAGGAGGATGATAAAAATAGTGAGGATGAGGGGGATTGTGGGGAGGGTTTTGATGGTGAAGCGGAGATGGGGGTGGAGCAGGGCAAAAAGTACGATAAACCCAGCAAGGTAGATCATGTATGGCGTAAAAATCGAGGCAAGGAGGGCGAAGGCGAAGCCGAAACAATACATTGGTTTGGGTTTGGTTACGCCTTGGATTTTGGAGCCGAGCCAGAGGAGAAGCGTTGGCCAAAAAACTAGCATAATAAGGGGTGTGCCTGATCCGGCGAGATAAAGGAAGGAGGCAGAAAGGACGGCGAGAATCGAGGCGAGGAGAGCGACATTGGTCTTGAACCAGCGGTTCAGGAGAAGAATCAAGAGAAGACCGAGGAAAACGCCGAGGATGATGCTGGGGAGTTTAACAGAATAAACTGAAAGCCCAAGGACAGAAATGGAGAGCTTCTGGAGGGCGCGGTAAGGGAGGTTGACGAGGTCGCCTCTTAAAATATTGTCAGGCTGGAGAGCGTAAGAATGAGCGGCGGAAGCCATTTCAGCTTCAGAAAGTCCATTCGGAGCGAGCAGGGGCAGGCCGAAAAGTAGCGTCAAATAGGCAACCGCTAGCAAAAAAAAGCCGATGTAAAAACGATAACGATAGAGGAAAAGTTTTGAGAGGGCTACTTTCTTCACATAACTATTATAGCATAAGTTGTGGACGAAAAGTGAGTTTTAGCCTTCTTCGGTGTGTTCTTTGTCGAGGGACATGAAGCGAAGAAGCTCGGGGTGGAAGTAGAGCTCGACTTTGCCGACTGGCCCGTGGCGGTGCTTGGCGAGGATGAGCTCGGTGATGTTGGTGGGGACGAAGTCATCGTTGTTTTGTTTGTAATAGTCGGGGCGGTGGAGGAACATGACAAGGTCGGCGTCCTGCTCGATGGAGCCGGATTCGCGGAGGTCGGAGAGGACTGGGCGGGGGTCGTCGCGGCCGGTGACGCCACGAGAAAGCTGAGCAAGAGCAATAACTGGGATTTCGAGTTCGCGAGCAAGGGTCTTGAGGCCGCGGGAGATTTCGGTGACCTCCTGGACGCGGTTGCCGGCGTAGCGATCGGAGCCTTGGAGGAGCTGGAGGTAGTCGACGATAACCATGCTAATATTATGGTCATGGGCGGCGCGTCGAGTTTTGTTGCGGAGCTCGAGAATAGTCATGGAGCTAGTATCGTCGATATAGAGCGGGACTTCGTTCATTTCGCCGAGAGCATCGCCAATCCGGGCGAAATCTTCGTCGCTGAGATTGCCGGTGCGGATTTTCCAGGCGTCGACGCCGGCGATATCAGAAACCATGCGATCGACGATTTCGTTGTTCCCCATCTCCATTGAGTAGAAGAGGACGCCTTTGCCGTCGCCATTTCGGGTGGCGACGTTGTAAGCAAGGTTTTGGGCGAAAGTAGTTTTACCCATGGCTGGGCGGGCGCCGATGATGATGAGGTCGCCTTTTTGGAAACCGGCAGTTTTATTATCGAGATCACGAAAGCCGGTTTTGAGGCCGCGGAGCGCGCCTTTGTTCTTATGGAGTTCTTCGATACGGTCGTAAGCGTCGATCAAGAGGTCTTCAAGGGCGACGTATTCGGATTTGGTGGTTTTGTCGGAGACCTCGAAAAGGTTTTTCTCGGCGCGGCCGACGAGTTCTTGGACATCGGCGGTCGTGTCGTAGGCGGCGGTGGCGATGTCGGTGCCAGCTTGGATAAGGCGACGACGCAGGGCGGCTTGGGCGACGAGCTCGGCGTAGGCTTCGGAGTGCGAAGCGGTGGGGACGAAGTTGGTGAGTTCGGTGAGATAGGGGGCGCCGCCGACTTCTTTTAAGGTTTTCTGACTTTTTAGTTCAGAGGTCAATGTCATAAGATCGATCGGGCGGTGATGATCGTAAAGGTTGGTCATACCCTTAAAGATGTGTTTATGGCGCGGCTCGTAAAAATCTTCGGCTTTGAGCAGCTCGAGGACGTTCGGGAAGGATTTGTCGGATAGCAACAAAGCGCCGAGAAGGGATTTTTCGGCTTCTAGATCTTGGGGTGGGATGCGGCCGTCGGCGTGGCTGGCATGAGCGTCATTATCCATGATATGTGGTTACCTCCTGTGTCGACGCGGTTTGGGGCTTTTGTGCTGGGTCGTGGTTCGGGTGTTAGCCTAAAATTGACGTCATTCCCCACCTAGAATGGCATATCGGCGTCGATTTCCTTTACATTTCCCATTATAGCAGAGATTTGGGAAATTGTTGGGTCTTTGGCAGCTTTTGCGGCGGGACGGTCTTCGACGGAGTGAATAATGAGTTCGGGCCCATTGAGAGTTTCGGCCATAATGCGACTATTGTCGGCTTTTTTGAGGACGCGTTCGGAGAACTTATTTGAGGGGTAGATATGGAGAGCCTGGCCGTCGAATTCGTGTTCGGTCTTTTGGAGCTGGAGGTAGATAGCATCGTGGTCTTGGTGGATGGCTTCGAGGAAGTTATTCCAGTCGAAAGGTTGGTTCGCCGGGTTTGATTTAGGGGCGGCTGTTGCGGGTTCCGGGGCTGGG